>JALZCA010000011.1 GCA_030863285.1 Actinomycetota bacterium
CGCGGGCCTCGCCCGCCGTCTCGAACTCAGCTAGGCCGGCGGCGACGCCTGGTCGCGGGCGCGAGGAACGCCGCCGCCAGGAACCCGAACGCGATCGCCTTCTGGGAGGTCGACTCATCCGAGTCCGTGGCGGACACGGGCGCGGCCTCGGGTTTGGGCGGGCGCGTGCCGAATTTGTTGGGGCGCCCCGTCCACGCCATGATGTCGATCCCGCGCGTGATGTCCGACGCCATGAAGTAATAGGTCCTCTTCCCGTTGGGCCGCTTCTTGACGTGGAACACGAGCGACGTCCACGTGTTGGCCGAGGGATTCTGCGGGACGACCGCCGCGGTTTCACGGAAGGTCCAGCGGTTGTCCGCGTTCGTGAACCAGTCGACCACCTTCGTGCCCTGCGAGTACCAGGCGATCGAGAACCGCTGCTCGCGCTTGAACTGCTCCATCACATGGGCGGTGCAGAACGTGGTCGAAGGAACCTGGACGCTACCGATGAAGACCGCCTTGTCGCCCTCCGGCGTCTTTGCGTACTTGTATTCACCGCCGCGGCCGATCTTGATCACGTGAACGCCGCCGTTCCCGTAGGGGTTGGGCGTGCCCGGGCACGATGCCCCGATCGGGACGATCCCGCCTCCTCGCTCGTCCGTCACGAACATGAACCTCTTGTTCGGGGTCGGCTCGGCTTCGTGCGATACCGCGACGCCTTCGGTCGACTCGTACTCGTGGTTGGTGTTGTGGGAAGCGTTGCGCCCCGGGTGGTTGATATGACCGACGTACTTCCACCCGCGCGCCTGGCCGTTGCCGACCGCCTCGAGATCGTCGCAGTCGGTCACCTTTGCGTCGGTGTCGGTCCCCTTGACGATGTCGCACTTGAGCGGTTCACCGCGGATGGCGCCATTGGGCCTCGTGAGGCGCCGGACGTTCAAGACGACGGTCGAGTTGAGGTTCGCGCAGTAGATGCGGTTGCCCCTCGAGGTGATGTCGTGACACGAGGACTCCGAGCCCTCGACCCTGTCCCCGTTGGCGTCGATTCGCTGCGACCACTCGGGGCGCAGATAGATGCGGAAGACCTTGGGGCGGCACTCGCGGATCTTCGCCTTGAGCCCCCGCAGCTTCTGGTTGAGGCACGACTTGATGTTGAGGACGTCGATCCACGACATGCCCGAGCTCTGCGACGAGTTGTTGTAGACGATCCAAGGCCGCTTGGCGTCGAGCGTCACGGTGTGCGACGTCCCCGAGTGGCGCGTCAGGTGGATCTCGCGGGGCTTGAACTTCTTCTTGTGGATCCTCGAGATGTCGACGATCTCGAGACCGCCGCCACCGGGATCGTGGCAACGTCCCGCGGCGTCGGTCGTGTCGATCATCAACCGCGGGTTCCGCTTCGGGGTGACGATCTGGTCGTGCTGGAGGCTCGTGGTCGACGATGCCGTTCCGGGGGTCGGCTCACACGCGGCCGACCCGTGGTCGGCGACCCAGCGCGGCCTGATGTTGCCCTTCTTGTTGATAAGGCGGATGAACCGCTGTCCCACGGCGACTCCCGAGAGGGGGCCGAATTCGTCGCCGGCCTGGCTCATGTCCCCCTGGCCGAGCGACCCCGAGACGGCGAAAAGCCGGCCCTTCTTGCGGAAGAACTTGATGTCGGAGCCCGGGTTGGGGGGGAAGTTGCGGATGTGTCGCCACCTCCCGTCCCCTTCGGTTAGCAGCGTGGTGGTTCCCGGATCCTCCAGAGGCGTCACGGGCTCGCGCGGGTTCGTGTGGTGGGCCCCCGCGGGCGCGGCGCTTCCGAGCAACCCGATAACCGTGAGGATCGCGACTGCAAACAGACGTCGTTGCATATCCACTCCTGTTCGTGCCGGGCACTGGGCCGTCGTATATGTCCGAAATGGGAGATTCGGCGCGCCGACGAGCTTCCCTGCCGGAGCGGATCGATGATGGTCAGGGGCAGGTCGCGCCCTCGCACTCGCGGTCCGCGACTAGGCGGCTCGACAGCTGGGCGAGACGAGCGCCCGACGGGTCGTTGCCTTCCCGTCCGTCCGCCAGGACGTTGCGCAGCTGCCAGGGGTCGCTCCGCAGCCTGTAGAGCTCACGGAAGACCGGCTCGCCGTCCGCGTAGTACTCGACGTACTGGATGGTCTTCGTACGCGTCGACGCCCACGTCGGCGGCGTCCAGATGTTGTCGTTGTTGCGGTATTCCGTAAGGATCCGGTTGCGCTCCCACGCCGGCGCGAGCAGCGACTTGCCGTCCATCGGATGAAGGGGGTCGACGGCGATGCCGGCGGCATCGAGCACGGTCGGAGCGACGTCGACGTTCGCCACGATGCGGTCGTCGACGGGCGGCAGCTCCTGCGCGCGCGGGTAGCGCATCAACATCGGGATCCGAATCGAGGGCGTGTAGGGGGCGCCTTTGTCATATAGGCCGTGGTCGGCCCACATGTATCCGTTGTCGGACATGAAGAACACAAGCGTGCGCCTGTTTTCGTCCAGATCGCGCAGCGCGCGCCTCACGCCCCCCACGAGCGCGTCTACCGACTTCAACGAACGCAGCTGCAGCACGCGGTTCCGCTTCCACGTCTGGAAGGTCTCGTTCCGGATGAGCACATAGGGCGGCTTGTCGCTGCGGTTCTTCTCGAACACCGCGGGATTGCCGTCCCAGCGCGGGACGCGGGTGGTTTGGTGGTCTGACTCGGGCGTGAACGGAGCGTGTGGCGCGTAGGGCGCGACGTAGAGAAACCACGGCGCGGCGTCGTCCGCATCGTCGAACGCCTGCAAGAAGTCGATCGACTTCCTGGCGATGAAGCTGGTGGAGTAGCCGGGGACATTGGTCATCTCGCCGTCGACGTTGAACCTGCGCTGGTAGTAGCCGCCGTCGAACATCGCCCAGCGATCGAAGTGCGGGGGCCGCTCCCGCAAAGGCCAGTCGTTGAAGAACTTGCCGGTCATCGCGGTCTTGTAGCCCGCGTCGTCGAGGTAGTCCTGAATGGTGAAGGCGTGGTCGAAATCCGGCTTGCCGAGGTTCGTATAGACGCCGTGGTTGTGCGCGTA
>JALZCA010000055.1 GCA_030863285.1 Actinomycetota bacterium
CGCACTGCAGGTCGTGCTCGCAGGTTGCGTCCCTATCGCCGCCGCCTGCATCGCCCGGCGGGTGGCGCCCGAAGCCGGTTGGGCCGCCGCCGCGGCAACGGCGCTGATCGGTGGTTTCGGCTGGCTGCTGGCCCGCGACGCTGTCTTCATCACGAGCCCCCCGAGTGCTCGCTACGGTGCGGATCTCGTCATCGCATCGCCGAATGCGGTCTACGGGCTTTTTCCTCCGCCGCTTCCGCGCGAGCTCGGCCTCGTGCTGCTCGGGACCGCCGCGGTGCTCCTCGCGCTGGCTCTCGCAGGCGCCGCGGATTCGCCCGAGGAACCGGGCGGGGACGGTGGATTGCTCGTGCTCGCGGGCATCTTTCTGGGGTGCGCGGGCCTTGTCAGCGTTCCGGCTCTGGTCGCCGGCGTGGCGTGGACGGTCGCCGCGGTGCTGGCTCTGCGATCCGAGCGTGCAGTCGCGTCCCTTGCACGCGTGTTGGCACCCGCGCTGGTGGTGTTCGCTCTGTGGGCCGCCCCGGTTGTCCGCGGGATGGCCGAGTTCGGCGGGCTGGTAAACGTATCGCCGAGTCTTGGCAGGGAGTGGCCGCTTCCGACGGCGTTGGGGTCGTGGGGTTTGCTCGTGCCGTTAGCGCTGCTCGGCGGGCTCGCAGCGCGATCGTTTCGCAACGTGCGCGTCGTTGCCGCATTCGCCGTCGCCACGGTCGTATTGCTGGCGCTCGCGATCGCACGTGGGGCCTTCGACTGGGCACTCGCCGGCAACGCAACCGTCCTCCACCAAGGTCGCATCTGGCCCGTGGCCCACCTGCTGGCCGCCGCGCTGGCGGGGGTCGGGTTGTGGACGATCGGGATGCGACTGGAGAGGTTCCGGCGGCTCACCGGGCGTGCCGTCATGGGCGCGCTGCTCGTCGTGGGGGCCGCGTCTCCCGCCCTCGCGTCGGTTGCGTTGACCGAGACGATGAAGGAGAACGAGGGAGGCTACGTCTACGAAGGCAGTGACCTCGACGAGGGCTCGTTCGTTCGCCGCGCTGCGGCCCGACTCGACCCGGATGACATCGTGGTGGTCGACGACGCCTCGCGCGCGGCAAATGCTCTCGGGTTCCACCTCTTCTCGTTCTCGGGCGCGCGCCTGGCCGACTACGACGACCCGCGCCTCGAGACAAACGACCTGCGTATCCGCTTCGCCGATCTCGCTGCGCTCTGGGAGGAGCGGTCGGCAGCCGAGGCTTTCGAGCCCGACTTTGAGCTCAAGCCGCTGCCCGACGCGAGCGAAGACGCCGACGCGCGCGAGTTAACGGGCGAGTTCGGGGGGCGTACCTGGCGGCTCTCGCCGGTTGACTAGCTCAGCAGCGCGCGGGCGATAACCATCCGCTGGATCTCGGACGTCCCCTCGAAGATCGTGTAGATCTTCGAGTCCCTGTACCACTTCTCGACCGGGAAGTCCTTGATGTAGCCGTAACCCCCGAGGACCTGGACCGCCTGCTCGGTGACCCACACCGCGGTCTCGCTCGCCTTCATCTTCGACATCGATCCCTCGGCCTTGGTGAACGGCTGTCCACTCGCCGCGAGCCACGCGGCCTTGTAGACGAGCAGACGCGAGCACTCGACCTCTGTCGCCATCTCCGCCAGCTTGTTCTGAATCGACTGGTGTTGGCTAATCGGGACGCCGAACGCTTTGCGATCCTTGGCGTACTCGACTGCGAACTCGAGCGCGGCGCGGGCGACGCCCACCGCCTGTATCGCAACCGCTGGGCGCGTCACCTCGAAGGTGCGGAGCGCGGCCGACGAGCGGCCGGTGGACTCGCCCTTGCGCGCCTTCTCGAGCTTGGCCTCGAGCTTGTCGATCCCGCCGAGCACCCGGTCCACCGGGATGCGGCAATTTTCGAGGATCAACTCGGACGTGTCCGACGCCCGGATGCCGAGCTTCTTCTCTTTCTTTCCGGGCCGGATGCCGGGGTCGTCCTTCGAGATGATGAAGGAGGCCTGTCCTCGGTGGCCGAGGTCGGAATCGACCGTCGCGACCACGACGTGGACGTCGGCGACGCTTCCGTTCGTGATGAAGACCTTGGTGCCGTTGAGCACCCACTCGTCGCCCTCTCGCACCGCCTTGGTGCGCAGCGAGCGAACGTCCGAGCCCGCCTGGGGCTCGGTCACGGCGAACGCGGCGACCTTCGGGTCCTCTGGCGTGCCGAACATCCTCGGCGCCCATTCGAACAGTTGCTCGGGCGTCCCCACGGCGGCCAGCGCCGAGAGCGGAAGCCCCGTTCCGAGGAGCGCGAGGCCGATGCCCGCACAGCCCCAAAAGATCTCCTCGACGATCACCGGGAGTGTCAGGCCGGTCGGGTCCTGCTGCTGTTGCATGAAGATCTCGGGCCCGTAGAGCCCGGCCTCTGCCGCCTTCTTGATCACCGGCCAGGGGAATTCCTCGGTCTCGTCGTACTCGTGCGCTACGGGCCGAATCTCTTTCTCGGCGAACTCGTGCGCCCACTTCTTGAGCTCGACGTGGTCCTCGGTCAGCATGAACTCCACTTGCCGTGCTCCTTTCAAGCAGCGGCCGTGCGCGACGGCCGCTAAGCCATGTCGGGGGTCGCCTCGTGAGCGACCCACAGCTGCCCGGGCGGATGTGGCCGGAGCACACCCAGTCTACTTGACTGCCCGGTCAAGTTTCTACGGGCAGAATGAGGGGCCTTGCAGGCCGAGAGGGAGCGGGATCGGTGCCCGACGAGGAACGAAGGAAGCGCGAGCTCGTCTACGAGCGGCTCTACCGGGAGTGGGAGGAGTCGCACTGGAGCGCGACCGCTATCGACTTCACCGCCGACGCGCGCCACTGGCGAGAGGTCCTCGACGAGCAGCAGCGGGAGGCGTCGCTATGGAACTACGCCCTGTTCCTCGAGGGCGTCACCCGGGTGTCGCGGTCGCTGACCGCAGTGCTCGATGCGGCCCCGAGTCCCGCGCACGCCCTGTTCGTGTCGAGCCAGATCGTCGACGAGGCGCGCAACCGGATGTTCCTCGACCGCTTCATGCGAGAGGTTGCGGGCAAGGGCCATGACCCGACGTCTACGTCGGAGGCGCTCGAGCACTACATGACCTGGGGCTTCCGGCAACTCCTCGATGAGCTGGAGGCGACCGCCGGTTCGCTGCGGCGGCACCCCGACGACCGGACTTTGCTCACGCGGGTAATTGCTCTTTGTCACGTGATCGTCGAAGGGGTGCTCGCCGTTCCCGCCGAGCACTTCATCTACCGCTATGTGTCGGAGCGCGAGATCATGCCGGGGCTGACCGAGGGAATCGGGCGCATCGCCCGTGACGAGGCGCGCCACGTTGCCTTCGGCATGACCCTCCTCGGCCGGTTGATCAGAGCGTCCTCCGACAATCGGATCGCGGCAATCAAGACGTGGAACCGGGCGCTTCCCTGGATGGTCGGCGTCTTCGTTCCCCCGAACGTGGATCGGCGCTACGCGGAGTGCTTCGGGTTCACGCTCGAAGAGATCTACGCCTTCGGCCTCGAGTCCTTCGAGACCAAGTTGGAAGAGCTCGGCGTTCCGCCCGAGGAGCTGACCCTGCTCCGCCTCGACGACCGATCGCTGTCCTACGAGCAGCGCGCCGCACGGATGGCGACGTTGATCGAGACGCGCGTGCTGGGCGACGAGACGAAGGAACCACGCCCGAACCACGAGGCGCTCGAGATCCTCTTCGAGGGAACGGTGCGGGCGGTCGACCTCGAAACCGCTCGATCGCTCGACGGGCCGATCCAGTGGGACTTCATGGATGCGGAGCCGTGGCACGTCGTCGTCACCGACGGCCACGCCGAGGCGAAGCCGGGACGCGTCGAGAACGCAGCGCTCACCCTGGAGATCTCCGCGGCCGACTGGGCGCGAGTCGCGGTCGGTCGTGTCGACGCGCGCTGGGCGTTGCTCAAGCGACGTCTCAGGGTCCATGGCACGTGGCAGGCGAAGTCGCGTCTGTCCAAGCTGTTCGGCAGCCGCTAGCGGCCCAGCGAATAGGCTGACGTCGTGGATTTCGACCTCGCTCCCGAGCAACAGGAATTCGTCGCGACCATCCGCGCGTTCGTCGACGCCGAGATCCGGCCGAACGCGGAGAGGTGGGACGAGGAAGCCGAGCTCCCGCTCGATGCCGTCAAGCAGATGGCCGACTTGGGGCTGTTCGGCCTTCCGTTCCCTGAGGAGTACGGGGGGTCGGGGGCCGACTTCCTCACGCTTTGTCTCGCGATCGAAGAGATCGCGCGCGTCGACTCGTCGCTCGCGATCACGCTTGAAGCAGCGGTCGGTCTCGGCGCGATGCCGATCTACAAGTTCGGAAGCGAGGATCAAAGACAGCGATGGCTCCCGCCACTCGCACGCGGCGAAGCCCTCGCCGGGTTCGGTCTCACCGAGCCAGGCGGCGGGTCCGACGCGGGCGCCACCAAGACCACGGCGGTCCTCGACGGCGACGAGTGGGTGATCAACGGTTCAAAGTCGTTCATAACGAACGCGGGAACCGACATCACTTCGTTCGTGACCGTAACCGCGGTAACCGACACGAGCGATGGGGGCCGAAAAGAGATCTCGGCCATCGTCGTTCCGAGCGGGACGCCCGGGTTCGAAGTCGCGCGGCCCTATCGCAAGATGGGCTGGCACCACTCCGACACCCGCGAGCTGGCCTTCAACGACTGCAGGGTGCCCGCCGAGAACTTGCTTGGATCGCGCGGTCACGGGTTCAAGAACTTCCTCAACATCCTCGACGACGGTCGTATCGCGATCGGGGCGCTCGCGGTCGGGCTCGCGCAGGGTTGCGTGGACGAGTCGATCAAGTACGCGCGGGAACGAGAGGCGTTCGGCAAGCCGATCGGCGCCTTTCAAGGACTTCAGTTCAAGATCGCCGACATGGCCCTCAAGACCGAGCTCGCCCGCCAGGCGTATTACCGAGCGGCCTGGCTCAAGTCGAAGGACCGCCCCTACAAGAAGGAAGCCGCCATGGCGAAGCTGTACGCGTCGGAGATCGCGGTCGACGTCGCCCGCGATGCGGTCCAGGTGCACGGCGGGTACGGCTACGTCGAGGAATTCCCGGTATGCCGGCACTTCCGGGACTCCAAGATCCTCGAGATCGGCGAGGGCACATCTGAGGTCATGCGCATCCTCATCGCCCGCGAGCTGGGACTCCCGTTCGCGGATTGACCGTTCCCGGGGTCGTCACTTCGAGCCGCGCGCTGCGCGACATCGCCGTCGAGGCTAGGTCCGGCGGTGCCTTCGCCATCGACACGGAGTTCATGCGCGAACGCACTTACCGCGCGCAGCTGTGTCTCGTGCAGATCGCCTCGGGGACAAGCATCTCGATAATCGACCCTCTCGCAGACGTCGACCTACAGCCCGTGGCAGACCTTCTCGCGGACCCCGACGTCGAAGTCGTCGTTCACGCCGGGCGCCAGGATCTCGAGCTGTTCCACGACGAGTTCGGTGTCGTTCCGAAAAACGTCTTCGACGTGCAGATCGCGGCGGGCTTCGCCGGCTACGGCGCGTCGCTGTCGTACGGGGCGCTGGTCAAGAGCGTGCTCGACGTCGGGCTCACGAAGGGGGAGTCCTATACCGATTGGTGTCGACGTCCGCTCACCGACAAGCAGAAGACCTACGCGGCCGACGACGTGCGCTGGCTGCTCCAGGCCGCGGCGAGATTGAAAGACGAGTTGCGCGGCCTCGGGCGCCTCGAGTGGGCGAACGAGGAGATGCATCCGCTCGGGTCCGAGGCGACCTACAACGCGGATCTCGACGAAGTATGGAGGCGGGTGTCCGGGCGCGGCGGGTTGACGGGTCGCCAACTGGCGGCTCTGCGAGAGCTTGCCCGCTGGCGCGAGGAAGCCGCGATGCGTCGCAACCTGCCGCGAGGCTGGGTGATGAAGGACGCAACGCTGGTCGACGTGGCGCGTCGCCAACCGACGTCGATCGACGCGCTTGCGCGCGTGCGAGGTCTGAACGCGAAGGAGGCCGAGCGCTCCGGGCGCGACATCTTGCGTGCGCTGGAGCGTGGGAGGGACGCGGCGGCACCGCGCAGCGCCCCGGCTCCCCCGCGCGAAGACCAGGTGCGCGCGCGGCTCATCGGCGGACTCGCCGACGTCGTCGTCAGGACGCGCGCCGAGGCGGCCGGGATCGCACCAGAGCTCGTCGCGACGCGCGGCGACATAGAGTCGTTGTTGTTTCTGCTCTTCGCCGCAGGGCGGGGGTCGAACGGGAGCGTCGACCATCGCCTGCTGCGCGGGTGGCGCAAGGAGCTCGCCGGCGACGCGGTCGTGGCTTTGGCCGAGGGACGCGTGGGGGTGCGCAGTATCGATCGGCCCCCCTACGTCGAGGAGGTTGAGGTGTGACGAATCCAGACGAAGAACGCATCGCTCTTTTCGTGGACTTCGAGAACCTCGCGCTGGGGGCGCGCGACCGCCGTGAGGATCTCGACATGGCGGTCGTGATGGACGCATTGTCCGAACGCGGCAGAGTCGTCGTGCGGCGTGCGTACGCCGACTGGAACCTGTTCTCCGAGCACCGCGACTCGCTTCTCTCGCAGCGAATAGAGATGATCGAGGTGCCGCAGAGGTCGGGCACGATCCGCAAGAACGCCGCGGACATCAAGCTCGCAGTAGACGCCCTCGAGCTCGCCTTCCAACGCGAGTTCCTGACGACTTTCGTCATCGCGTCGGGCGACTCGGATTTCACGCCGTTGGTGCTCAAGTTGCGCGAGCTGAACCGGCGGGTGATCGGGGTCGGCGTCGAGGGATCGACCTCGCAGCTGCTTCCCGGCGCCTGCGACGAGTTCTTGTTCTACGAACGTCTCCTGGGGCCCGGAACCGCAAAGGCCGCACCTCACAAACCAGGCCGCTCGGGCGAAGGCGCGCAGAAATCGGACATCGACGGGATAGCCCGTCTCGTCACCGGGACCCTTTCGGGGCTTCAGCGCTCTAGCGACGGCCCGGTGCTGTCGTCGACGATCAAGCGTGCGCTGCTGCGTAAAGACGCCACTTTCACCGAGGGGGACTACGGCTTTCGCGCCTGGGGCGAGCTCATGCGGCATCTCGCCGAGCGGGGCGTGATCACGCTGCAGGCGGGAAGCGCACAGGGCGACCCGGTCGTCGACTTCCCCTCGGACGGCGGCGGTGAGCAAGAGGCATTCGACCTGCTGAGAGAGGTCGTAGGCGAGCTCGAGAAGCGCGACGACGGGGGCCCGCCGTTGTCCGGCCTAAAGGACACGCTGCGCAGGAAGCAGCCCGGGTTCTCCGAGAAGAACTACGGCTACGGGGGGTTCCTACAGTTCGTCAAGGCGGCCGCCGCCAAGGGCGTTATCGACCTCGAGTGGGACGAGGACGCCGAGGAGTACTACCTGTACGCACCGCAGTAGGAGACTGCGGGGGCTCGGCCTAATCGAGCTGGCTGCACCGTCTGTGCCGAGCCGACGCGGACCCTTCGTGGTCGCCAAGCGTGTCGGGACCCGCAGGCTTCACAGCACCCCCGCGCCTCGGGCGGGGACGGTGTAGCTTTTCCCGCGTCACTCCCTGTTCACAAGCAACCACGTCATCCTCGAAGGAGCTCTATGCGTCTGCGTCTCGTTCCCACCGAAGGGTCGTTCTTCGATCTGTTCGAGCAGATGGCGACGAAGGTTCAGCAAGGTGCGGACGCGCTGCTCGACCTTCTCGAGAACTACAGCGATCTCGATCGCAAGTCGGGACGCGTGCTGGATATCGAGCACGAGGGCGACGAAATAACGCACGAGATCATTCGGCGCCTGAACACGACCTTCGTGACTCCGTTCGACAGCGAGGACATCCACCAGCTCGCGTCGAGCCTCGACGACGTCTTGGATCACATAGAGGCGGCTGCCGAGTACCTCCAGCTCTACAGGATCGAGAAACCTCTCCCGCAGATGGTGTCGATCGCCAGGATTCTGTCCGAGGGCGCGAGCAAGACCGCGGAGTCGATGCCGGGCCTGCGCAAGATGAAAGATCTGTCCGAGTACTGGGTCGAGATCAACCGCCTCGAGAACGAAAGCGACCGCGCTTATCGCCGGACGATCGCGCACCTCTTCTCCGGCGACTTCAAGGCGATGGACGTCCTCAAATACAAAGAGATCATCGAAGAGGTCGAGCAAGCGGTCGACCGGCTAGAAGATGTCGCCAACACCGTGGAGAGCATCTTCCTCAAGCACGCCTAGCGCACGGGCTCCTTCTCGGCAGGCACGTCCGATGGTGTGCTCTCCGACGTCGTGGTCGCGGGAACAGGCGGCGAGGGGCGGCCCGTAGGCGTCCCGGTGCCGGCCGCCAGCGGGCTCGGCGACTCGCGACGCTGGCGGAAGAACGCAAGGCCCAGCAACCCGAACGCACCTCCGAGAACCACGATCAGCACGAGCGGCGGGTAGAGCAGGTCGAAAAGCTTCTGGAGCCCGTATCCCAGCAGAGCGCACGACGGCCAGGTGAGGATCCATGCGGTGACGACCTCTCGTGCGACTCCCCAGCGCACTGCCGAGAGACGTTGCGTCGCGCCGACGCCCATGATGGCCGAGCCGATTGCGTGCGTCGTGGACACAGGGATCCCTAGTTGCGCCGCCCCGAAGATCACGGCCGCCGCTCCCGTTTCCGCGGCGAAGCCCTGCACCGGCTCGAGCCTGGTCAAGCGCAGGCCGAGGGTTCTGATGACGCGCCAGCCGCCCACCATCGTGCCGAGGCCCATGACGACCGCACAGGACACGATGATCCAGGTCGCGACCGGGAATTCCTCGGGAGGCGGCTGGCCGGGGTTGTTGTTGAGATAGATCGCTAGGGCGACAATGCCCATCGTCTTTTGCGCGTCGTTCGTTCCGTGACTGAACGCCATGAACGCGGCCGAGGCGATCTGCGCCTTGCCGAAGATGCGGCGCACGGCGGTCGGACGAAAGCGTCTGAAGATCCAGTAGATAGCGACCATCAGGAGCAGGGCCAAGAAGAAACCGCCGACGGGCGAGGTCACGAGGCCGATGAGCGACTTGCGCGTGCCATCCCACTCGAGACCCGTGGTTCCCGCGGTTGCGAAACCGGCTCCCAGCAGGCCCGCGACCAGGGCGTGCGATTCGCTCGAGGGAAGCCCGTAGTACTGCGCGCCCAGGGCCCACAGCGTCGCCCCGAGGACGGCGGCCGCGATCGTGGTGAGGTCGACGAACTCGGGAGCCACGATCCCCGACGCAATCGCCTTCGCGACCTCGACGCCCGCCAGGGCCCCGAGGAGGTTGAGGACGCCGGCCATGATCACGGCCTGCAGGGGCCGGAGGACGCGCGTGGAAACGGCAGTCGCGATGGAGTTCGGCGCGTCGGTCCAGCCGTTGGCGAACTCGAACAGAAAAGCGATCAGCAGTACGACCCAGAGGTCCATCAGCCGTGCCTCGGCTCGTCGGGACGATGTCGGGATGTGGCCTGCTGTAGGTCATTCGCGCGTGCGGCGCGCCGGGACGAAGAAGGCGTTCTCGTCATGGTGCGGCAGAGTCTAGACGCGCGAGCTAGAAGGCCGCTTCCGGGTGAGAGGCGTCTGTGAACTCCCTGAACACACCGGTCACGAGGAACGAGATCTGCTCGCCGACGTCGACCGCGTGGTCGCCCAGCCGTTCGAGGTAGCGGGCGACCAATATCAGCTTGCTCGCCCACTCGAAGCTCTCGTCGTCGTTGACGTAGGCCTTGAGGTCCTCGAGCATGCCCCGGTTGAGGCGGTCGATCGCCTCGTCTTTGTGCGGGAGCTGTTCGGCCAGCTCGTCGCTGCGCTGCGCGAATGCCGACAAGGCAAGTTCGATCATCTCGCTCGCCCGCGCTCCCATCTCCATGAGGCGATTGAGCATCGGCGAGTCGTGCGGGTAGGGATGGCGGTTGAGGACGAACTTGGCGATGTTCACGCAGAGGTCGCCCATGCGCTCGACGTGGAGGTTGGAGTGGAGGATCGCGCTGACGAGGCGGAGGTCGCCCGCCACGGGGGCTTGGAGCGCCAGCAGGTTGAGGACGGTCGTCTGCGTCTGTAGGTAGAGCTCGTCGACCTCGTCGTCGCCGGCAATAACTTCATCCGCCAGCCCTGCGTCGCGCCCGTCGAGAGCCTTGAGAACCTTGTCGAGCTGGATGCGTACGAGCGCGCCCTGACGCAGCAACCCGCGTTCGGCCGCTTCGAGCTCGTCGTGGAAGGTCATCCGCACCATGTGGGAGTCGAGTGTATGGCCCGCCGCCCCTAAGAGGTGCATCCGCGGCGCGCCGCCGACCGCGACGACATTGCGCGGGTTGACGTCGAGACCTCCTCCTGGCCCTCTGTCTTGCGCTGTGTGAACCCGCTTTGAACATTGGGCGAACAGATAGTGACTTCGCTGCTCAGAGGCGCTTTGGGAGGTCCTCCGACCGTAGAATCAAGCCGAGATGACGTCTGATGAGTGATCCGTTCTGGCTCGCCTTGACTGCGGCGCTGGTGGGGATCGTCGCGAGCCTCGTTCTGAGACTTCGTCGCGTCGAAGAGCGCCGTGTCCAGGCGGCGGCGCCCCAACTGAAGCGGGACCCCGCTGCGGATGCCTTCGACAGCGGTACGGCCCAGATCCTGGAGCGAATGGGAGAGGGCGTTCTGCTGCTCGATGCCGAGATGACGCCGGTCTTCTCTAACTCGGTCGCGCGGGCGATGCTCGGCTTCCAGAGGACGACGCTTCCCGAACGATTACCGAGTGAGGAGATAGTCGTCGTCGCCCGTGAAGCACTCGAGGCTCAGGAGATAGAAGAGGTCCTCCACATGTGGTTCCCGCGGCCGATCGACCTTCGAGTAAGAGCGACGAAGCTGGAGGAGGGCAGCGGCGTCCTGGTCGTACTTCAGGACGTGACACAGGAGTTGCTGACACAACGGGTTAGGCGTGAGTTCGTCGCACACGCTTCCCACGAGCTCAAAAGCCCGGTCGCCGGTCTGCAAACACTTGCCGAGGCGATCCAGCAGGCCGTCGAAGACGACCCGACCATGGTGGCCCACTTCTCGAAGCGGATTGCTCATGAGGCGGATCGCCTGGGTCGCCTCGTCAGAGACCTTCTGGATCTTTCTCGTTTGGAAGACCCGACGACGATCGCGCAAGAACCGGCAGACCTCTCGGCGCTAGCGCGCAACGAAGTGGAGGCGGTGCGGAGTGACGCCGAAACGAAAGGCGTGACTCTGGAAGAAATGATCGTCTCCGACATCTGGCTCCGAGGCGACGGGCACCAGTTGAGTCTGCTGGTTCGTAATCTCCTCGAGAATGCGATCAGGTACACACCCGCCGGCGGCAGAGTGTCTCTGGAAGTCTTTCGACGTGGACGCGAGGCGTTCGTCCGGGTTAGCGACGACGGCATCGGGATCCCTAGAGAAGCACATGCCCGCGTGTTCGAGAGGTTCTATCGCGTGGACCGTGCCCGTTCGCGCGACATGGGAGGTACGGGTCTCGGATTGGCGATCGTCAAGCACGTAGCAGAGATTCACGGCGGGAGCGTGACGCTGAGCAGTGACCTCGGCGAAGGGTCGATTTTCACAGCGCGTTTCCCGATGGAGTCGCGCGATCCGGCCCCAGCGTCTCTCGAGTCGATCGCGGGATGAGCAACTAGAGGAGGAAGATGTCGAAGGTCTTACTCATCGAAGATGAGGAAAGCTTTGGAGAGGCCCTCGCGTATCAGTTGAAGCGCGAGGGGTACGAGGTCGATCGCGTCACCGACGGGGCGGCCGGCTTGCAGAGGTTCAAATCGTCCGGCGCCGATCTCGTCTTGCTCGACCTCATGCTTCCCGGCATGGCCGGCGAGGACGTCTGCAAGGAGATCCGCCGTTCTTCTCGCGTACCGGTGATCATGCTGACGGCCAAAGACGCCGAGTTGGACAAGGTCCTGGGACTCGAGCTCGGCGCCGACGACTACGTGACCAAGCCGTTCAGCACGCGCGAACTAGTGGCACGCATGAAGTCGGTGATGCGCAGGTCCTCGCCTGGTGCTGCCTCGAGCGACGGCGTCTTGGAGGCGGGAGGGATACGGCTCGATCCCGATCGCTTCGAGGTCACCGTGCGAGGCGAGCCTGTCCATCTGCCGCGCAAGGAGTTCGAGTTGCTCGAGCTGTTGATGGAGAACCTTGGGCGCGTGTTGTCCCGCGACACGTTGATCGACCACATCTGGGGGCCGGAGTACTTCGGCGATTCGAGGACGCTCGACGTTCACATCAAGCGGCTGAGGGCCAAGTGCGAGGAGGATCCTCACAAGCCGCGTCACCTGATCACGATCCGGGGCCTGGGCTACAAGTTCGTTCCCTGAGATGCCGCTAGCGCGGCAGGTTGTCCAGCACGACGGGTGGGATCTCGTCCACGTCACAGCGCATACGGATGCCGTCGCCCGTTACCTCGCCGACGCCCGAACAGGGCAGAGCCTCCTCGGGGATCGAGACCGACACGGCCGGGACGCCGGGGATCTCGATTGTCAGCGTGCCCGCTTCGAACGTCGCGCTGGTAGCCGCGGGGTCGATCTCCGGCAACGACGCGCCGAGCGATGCTTCGAGCGACGCGCGCGAGACGAAGGCCGTCACGCTTCCGCTTCCTATTCCCGTGGGCCTGAGGTTGCGATCGAGCAGCCTGCGACGCGGCAGCTCTATGCGCCCGGCTTCGATCGTGAGCGTGTCGAACGTGATCTCCTCGAACGCGATGTTCGTCAGCGCGACCTCCATGTGACGAACCTCCTCGGTCACCATCAGTCGCGTCACGAGCGGGAACGACGAGACGTCGGCTTCGACCTCCGCATCGACTTCGCGCGCGAGACGCTGCTCGATCTGGTTCTCCGCGAACCGGGCCGCGAAGAACTCTCCCGCACCGACAAGCACGGCGAGCACCAGCAAGAACACGAGCAATTTGCGCACACCTCGTTTCTAACCGCGTTTGCCTGCCCCACGCGACGACACGTCGAACGGTCGCGGGGGGCGTCGCCTCCTTCACGGCTTTCTGTGCCGGCGCAAGTTGCCGAAAGGCCCTCGCCTCGATTACCGCCTTCTCGAGTGGCCGGCGCGTTGCCTTTACGTCCCTCGGCTCCTCGAGCGCCGCTCGCCCAGGCTCCTTAAGGCCCCCTCGCCTGCTTCGGCGCCTCCGATCGGGTATCTGGCCGCCGTCGGCGAGCGGCCCTCGCCTTTCTCATCGCCTCCATGTCGCGCTTGGTCTTGTCCAGGTGACAGGGCCTGCACTTCGGGCAGAGGTTGGGCTTCGAGGTGGGCCCCCCCGCCCCCACCGGCTCGACGTGGTCGAACTCGGTCCGAAACCGGTTGCCGCAGTGAACACACACGGTCCCGTCGAAGTCGGGAGACGGCTCGGACTACCAAGCCGAGCCCTTCGAGCGCCTGCTGGCAGACGCCTACGCCAAGCTGCTCTCGGGTGCGGGCAAGGGCAGGGCCACGCACCCCGAGCTGGTCTTGCTGGTGAGCCACGAGGTCGCCACGCGGGGCTGGAAGGAGGTCAAGGAGAACGAGGTGTGCAAGATCCCCGGGGTCGGGCCGGTGGCTCCCGAGACCGCCAAAGAGATCGCCAAAGATGCCTTTTTGAACGGGGTCTTCTATGACGGCAAGGACCTGCGTCACTTCAAGCGCTGGTCGCGCCACATCCCTATCGAGGTCGAGGTGGCCCTGGAGCTCGGGGAGCCTCCCGACTACGACGGGCCCGTGTGCGTCGACTGCGGCAACCGCTTCAGGACCGAGTTCGACCACCTCCAGCCGGTGGGGGCCGGTGGGCCCACCTCGGAGCCCAACCTGTGCCCGAAGTGCAGGCCCTGTCACCTGGACAAGACCAAGCGCGACATGGAGGCTATTAGAAAGGCGAGGGCCGCTCGCCGACGGCGGCCAGATACCCGATCGGAGGCGCCGAAGCAGGCGAGGGGGCCTTAAGGAGCCTGGGCGAGCGGCGCTCGAGG
>JALZCA010000056.1 GCA_030863285.1 Actinomycetota bacterium
AGCCCTCGGCGTCACGCTCGACCGTTGCGAAGTTGACACGATAGGCAACGTCGCCGCTCTTCATCTCGAGACCTGCGCCGACCGACTCGAGCGGGCCGCGGCCGGTGTGGTGCTCGTGTGGGTCGTAGCCGAGGATGGCGAGCACCGCGATGTCGGATTCGGGAGCGACGCCCTCGCCGACGGTCGTGACGTAGCCATTGAGCCCGCGCTGCGCGAGTCGGTCGAGGTTAGGGGTGCGCGCTGCTTCGAGCGGCGTCCTCCCGCCGAGCTCGTCCAGAGGGTCGTCACCGAGGCCGTCGAGGATGACGTAGCAGATGCTCTTTGGCATCAGACGCGACCTCGCGCGGGCGTCGAAGCCTTGACGATGGCGGCGAACTCGGCCGCGTCGAGCGAGGCTCCGCCGACGAGCCCGCCGTCGATGTCGTCTTGCATGATCAGCGCGCGTGCGTTGCCAGCCTTCACGCTTCCCCCGTAGAGGATCCGGATGCGTTCCGCGACGTCGCTCGAGAACCGCTGAGCTATCAACCCACGGATGTACGCGATGGTCGCCTGTGCGTCCTCGGGAGTCGCTGTGACACCCGTTCCGATCGCCCAGATGGGCTCGTACGCGATCACGACCTCGGCCGCCTGCTCTTCCGCCAGGCGCGCGAACCCGCTGTCTATCTGGTGCTCGACTTTCGCTTGGGTCCTGCCGTTCTCGCGCTCGATCGCCGTCTCGCCGCAGCACATGATCGGGACGAGCTCGTGCGCGAGGGCTGCCCGGACCTTGGCGTTCACGTCCTCGTCGGATTCGCCGAACATCTCGCGCCGCTCGGAGTGGCCGACGATCGCGTACTTCACGTTCAGAGAGCGCAACATCGCAGGCGAGACCTCACCCGTGAATGCGCCTTCCGTCTCGTAGTGCATGTCCTGAGCCCCCAGCGCGAACAGATAACGATCGGAATCGATCAGCGTTTGGATCGTCCGCAGCGCCGTGAACGGCGGGCACACGGCGACCTCGATGCTCGCGAAGTCGTGTCCCGCAAGCTCGTGGGCAAGCTGCTGGACGAGGACCATCGCTTCGAGGTGCGTCTTGTTCATCTTCCAGTTGCCCGCTATGAGCGGAGTTCTCATCGGGATCCTGTCCTTCCTCTCAAGACTGCGATACCGGGCAGGTCTTTTCCCTGGAGGAACTCCAGGGACGCACCTCCCCCGGTCGACAGGTGCGAGACCGCGCCCTCCATCCCCAGTCGGGCGAGAGCCGCCGCGGAATCGCCCCCGCCGACGACGGTATACGCGCCGTTCGTCGTCGCCTGCGCGATTGCCCTCGCAACGCCTTCGGTTCCCCTTGCAAACGCATCGATCTCGAAGATCCCCATGGGCCCGTTCCAGAGGACGGTCTTCGCGTCGCCGAGCACAGCCGCAAAGTCGTCCACCGTCGCGGGTCCGATGTCCACGGCCATGCGATTCCCGATCACTTCGAGCGGGACGACGTCATGCGGCGCGTCTTCAGCGGGAGCGTCGGCCGCTACGACGTCAGACGGCAATCGGATGTCTAACCCTCGCGCATCTGCCTCCGCGAGAACCGCCTCGACCTCCTCGATGCGGTCGTGCTCGACCCGTGATCGCCCCGTCTCTTTTCCGCGCGCGGCGAGAAGAGTCAAAGCCATCGCTCCGCCGACGCAGATGGCATCGACGCGACCGAGAAGGTTTCCGATCACCGCCAGCTTGTCGGATACCTTCGCCCCGCCCAACACCGCAACGAACGGTCTTTCGGGATCCTGCAGCAACCGCCCCAGCTTCGTGACCTCGTCCTGCAGGAGGAATCCGGCCCCTGCAGGAAGTCGTTCTGCTACTCCCACGATCGACGCGTGGGCGCGATGAGCCGCTCCGAAAGCGTCGTTGACGTAGACGTCGGCGAGCCGTGCAAGTGCGTCGGCGAAATCGGGGTCGTTGGCTTCCTCACCCGGCTCGAAACGCAGGTTCTCGAGCAGCACCACGAGGTGGTCGCCGGCGCAGGCGAGCCGCGCCGTCTCACCCACGACGTCCGCCGTCGCCACGACGTCTGCGTCGAGCAGCTCACCGAGCCGGTCGCCCACGGGCGCGAGACGCAGGTCTTCGACCACCTTGCCCTTGGGACGACCCAGATGCGAGCAGACCGCGAGGCGCGCGCCGCGCTCGAGCAGCACCTGCAACGTCGGAACGGCGGCGCGTATCCTCATGTCGTCGCCGATCGTCCCGTCATCGAGTGGAACGTTGAGGTCGCAGCACACGAGTACGCGCCGGCCGCCGACGTCGAGGTCGTCGAGCCCTTTCAGCGGCGCCCGGTCCCCGCCCTCATCCACGTCGATACGAGGTCCTTCCGGCGCGACCCGCGACGTCTCGGCGGGTTGTTACCGATCTATAGCGGAACCCCTGGCTCAAAGCTGGGATGCAACGAGCTCCGTGAGATCGACCAGCCTGTTCGAGTAGCCCCATTCGTTGTCGTACCAGCCGAGCACCTTCACCATGTTGCCGTTCGCCATCGTCGACGCGCCGTCGATGATGCACGAGTGCGGGTTCCCGATGATGTCGGTAGAGACGATGGGGTCCTCGGTGTACTCCAAGATGCCCTTCATCCTCGCGGACTGCGCGGCTTCGCGATAGGCGTTGTTCACCTCTTCTTTGGTCACGTCGCTCCCGAGGACGGCGACGATGTCGGTGATCGAGCCGTCGGCAACCGGCACCCGCAGAGCGAGACCGTCGAGACGCCCTTTCAGCTCCGGCATCGACAACGACGCTGCTTTCGCCGCGCCCGTGGTGGTCGGGATGATGTTGATCGCCGCGGCGCGCGCCCGCCGAAGGTCCGAGCGTGCTAGGTCGAGGGTGTTCTGGTCGTTCGTGTAGGCATGACAGGTGGTCATGAAGCCCTTTTCGATCCCCCAGTTGTCCTGGAGCACCTTCGCGAGGGGCACCACGCAGTTCGTGGTGCAGGAGGCGTTCGAGATGATGTGGTGGTTGCTTCCGTCGTAATCGGAGTCGTTGACGCCGACGACTATGGTGACGTCTTCGTCCTTCGCCGGAGCCGAGATGATGACCTTCTTGGCGCCGCCTTCCAGATGCTTTGCGGCGTCTGCTCGCTTCGTGAAGAACCCGGTCGATTCGATGACCACCTCGACTCCGAGGTCACCCCAAGGCAGCTCGGCGGGATCCCGCTGGGAGAGGAGCTTGA
>JALZCA010000063.1 GCA_030863285.1 Actinomycetota bacterium
ACCGCCGAACATCTTCTTCTCGGTGACCGCTCGTTCGTCAGAGACCAGCTCCCGGATGCGATCTGCGAGATCCTCGTCGTATGGCATCTGGAGATCGTAGGAGGTTTCGCCCGACATATCGGAACCATGCGTCGAAACGTCCGACTGCGTTTCGAATCGATGGCCCTCAGCCGTCGAGCAACAGCCACCGCCTGATGCCCAGGGTTCTCAGGATCGGACGCAGCGGCCGCGGTAGATGAGGTAGGGCTTGGGCGGGATCCACGACCCTTGGATTGCGGGCCGCGACGCGTTTCCGTCGCTGTTCCAGCGTGCATCCTCCCGCCGCGAGCACGTTCTTGAGCCATTCGGTCCGCGGGCCATAGGTGAGAGCGATCAGATACCCGCCGTCGGTTCGCCACACCCAGACCGGCGTTCGGTAGATGCGTCCGGAGCGGCGGCCGCGATGTTCCACCCACGCCCAGGGACGGGTCACGTCGGCGAGGGGGCCGAGCACGCGGTTGGACACGCGGCGGTTGAAGCGAGCAAGACCGCGCGGAAGAGGCATCTCGTAATCGTAGAAGCGAGAGCTAAGCGGCTCCTACCGTCGGAGGCCCATCCGAATCCAGGCTACGCAGGTCCCGACGATCGCTCCAACTGCGGCCGCCAAGGCGAGCGGCGGCAAGGCGTGGAAGATCACGTACCCAATGAAAGTCCCCACCGCCTCCACAAGCGTCCCCATAGCCTGATTCTATCTACCGAACTGGCGTTCAGGACGCGTATGACGTGATCGCTCGGAGTGCCCCCGTCACCAGGGGTTTGTGTCAGAGCGGGCGACCGGATTCGAACCGGCGACCCTCACCTTGGCAAGGTGATGCTCTACCACTGAGCCACGCCCGCGGGGTCGAGCGACGAGTTTATCAAGGTGCCGAACGGAGCCGAGAGGCTTGCCGGGAGGTCCCCGAGCCCCGACTGCGCGGTGAGGCGGTCGTTAGCGAGGGCACCCACGGCACCGGCAGCGAGGTTTTCAGCAGAAATTGCATGTGCCGCGGTAAGTGCTGAAAACTTCTCGGAGGCCAGGGCGTGAGCACCTCGGGACAGGTCACCGGCCCGTGCTGCCGAAGCCTCCCTCGCCTCGCACGGATTCCGGGAGGGCCTCGACCGGTGCCAGCTCGACTCGCTCCACTCGCTGCACCACCAGTTGGGCGATCTTGTCCCCCCGAGAGATGTCGATCGGCGATGAACGGTCGAGGTTGACAATGATCACCTTGAGCTCACCTCGATAACCGGCGTCGATCAACCCGGGCGCGTTCGCCAAAGCGAGGCCCTCTTTCAGGGCGCGCCCCGACCGCGCGTGGACAAAGCCCGCGTAACCCTCGGGGATCGCAATCGCCAGTCCTGTAGGAACCGCGGTTCGCTCCCCCGGCTGCAACGTCACATCCTCTGCAGCGAGGAGGTCCAGGCCCGCGTCGCCCTCGGTTGCGTACGTCGGCAGCGGAAGATCGGGGTCGAGGATCCGAACGGGGACTTTCACCGGCGGTCGCGAGCACCTGGGACTGGCAGCAGGAGGTGGGACGCGGGCACGCAGAAGGCAGGCTTCACGACTCCTCCTCGCTTCCGTTGCGCGCCTTGGGCGGCGAACGTTTGAGTAACCGGCCGAGCTCGCGTTCGAAGTCGTCGAGTTCCTGGAAGTCCTTGTAGACGGACGCGAAGCGAAGGTACGCGACCTCGTCGACGTCCCTGAGCCGTTCGAGAACCTCGCGCCCGATGTCGGCGGTAGACACGGGACGGCCCCCGAGCGCGCGCATCGCGTCCTCGACGTCCTCAGCAAGATCCTCGATAGCGCGCGTCGTCACCGGCCGGTTCTTACAGGCTCTGCGGATTCCCTCCACGACCTTGGCGCGGTCGAAGAGCTCCTCCTCGCCGTTGCGCTTAACGACGAAGAGCGTGACCTCCTCGGCGCGCTCGAAGGTCGTGTAGCGGCGGTTGCAGTTCAGGCATTCGCGCCGCCGTCGAATAGCCCGTCCCTCGTCGGCGAGACGCGAGTCGACGACCTTGTCCTCCTCGCTGTCGCAGTAGGGGCAACGCACGCGGTCATCGTAGGCGCAAGCCGGGCCTCTAGCTGGCCTCCGCCTCGCGCAGTCGTTTCAGCTCGTCACGCAGCTTGCGCAGGTCGGACTGGTAGTCGTCGACGTTCGTGACCGGCTGCGGCTTCTTGGGGGGCGCGGCCCAGGTCGCGCGCTTCGGCTCCGCCTCGGGATCGGTGCCGCACAGAGGGCACGGTGCGGAACGGAGCTTCAGCTCCGCCCCGCACTCGACGCACTCTTTGATTGCCATGGTGATCCTCTAGGAGCACCCGCTCGTAGAGCCGCACGCCGGGCAGGCGAAGCAGGATCCCGCCGGCTGCATCTGGACGCCACAGGTCCCACAGAACGGAAGCGAGCCCGTGTGCGCGCTGGCGACCGGACCGAGCACGAGTACCTGGTCCCCACCCGCCGGCGTCGACTCGCCGTTTGTATGTCCGTTGCCGTTTCCGTTGGTCGTCTCCGCGCTCGGCTCGAGCTTGGCCTCGACTTCGTTCTGACGCTCGCGCGAGGTCTTGATGCCGAGCGCGTACCGCTCTGCGTCCTCGAGGTATTCGACCGCGAGCAGCCGGAACACGTAGTCCAGGATCGACGTCGCGATGCGGAAGTCCGGGTCGTCGGTCATACCGGACGGCTCGAAGCGCGTGTTCGTGAACTGCTTCACGTAAGCCGACAGCGGTACCCCGTACTGCAGCCCCATCGATATCGAGATCGCAAACGCGTCCATGATCCCGGCGAGCGTCGATCCCTGCTTGGCGACCCGGAGGAAGATCTCGCCGGGGCTTCCATCGGCGAACTCACCCGAGGTGATGTAGCCCTCGGTGTCGGCCACGCGGAACTTAAAGGTCTTCGAGTTCCGGCGCTTTGGGAGCCGCCGGCGAACTGGTTCCGGAAGGTCGGTCGTCGACGTCGCGGAGACAGTGGGCTCGGCCTTCTTCTCCTTCTTGTCGAGCGACAGGGGCTGGGCGACCTTGCAGTTGTCCCGATACAGGGCGAGAGCTTTCAATCCCCGTCGCCAACCCTCGATGTACGCCTGCTCGACGTCTTCGACGGTGACCTCCTCGGGAAGGTTCACGGTCTTCGAGATCGCACCGCTGAGGAACGGCTGCACCGCCGACATCATCTTGATGTGACCCATGTAGTGGATCGAGCGTTCGCCCATTGCCGTGTCGAACACGTTTAGGTGCTCCTCGCGCAGGTGCGGGGCCCCGACCACGTTCGAGTTCTCGTCGATGTAGCTGACGATGTCCATGATCTGGCTCTCGTCGTAGCCGAGCTTGCGCAACGCGCGCGGAACGGTTTGGTTGACGATGGCCATCGTCCCGCCGCCGACGAGCTTCTTGACCTTCTTAAGCGCGAGGTCCGGCTCGATACCGGTTGTGTCGCAATCCATCAGCAGGCCTATGGTCCCCGTGGGAGCTAAGACTGTGGCCTGTGCGTTGCGGTAGCCGTGCCGCAGCCCGAGAGCGACGGCCTCGTCCCACGAAGAGCGCGCCGCCTCCAACATCTCTGGAGGAACCGCTTCGTCCGGGATCTCGTACGCCGCGTCACGATGCTTGCTCATGACGCGCAGCATCGGCTCCTTGTTCTCCTCGTATGCGTCGAAGGCCCCGACCCGCTTGGCGATCTTTGCCGAGGCTGCATAGCAGTGGCCGGTCATCATCGAGGTGATCGCTGCTGCCCATCCGCGGCCCTCGTCGGAGTCGTATGCGAGGCCCTGCGACATGAGCAGTGCGCCGAGATTGGCGTAACCCTGACCGAGCTGACGGAAGCGGTGCGAGTTCTCGCCGATCTTCTCGGTCGGGTAGGCCGCGAATCCGACGGAGATCTCCTGCGCGAGGAACATGACCTCGACCGCGTGCTTGTACGCCTCGACGTCGAAACGATCGTTCTCGTCGACGAACTTGAGCAGGTTGATAGAACTCAGATTGCAAGATGAGTTATCGACGTGAACGTACTCGGAGCAAGGATTAGATGCGGTGATCGGACCCGAGTTCGGACAGGTGTGCCAGTCGTTGATCGTCGTGTCGTACTGCATGCCGGGGTCGGCGCACTCCCAGGCGGCCTCCGAGATCTCGCGCAGTACCTCGCGGGCCTTGACCGTCTCGATCGTCTCACCCGACGTGACGGCCTTGAGTGCCCAATCGCGATCGTCGACGACCGCCTTCATGAAGTCATCCGTCACGCGCACCGAATTGTTTGCGTTCTGATACTGGATCGAGTGCGAGTCCTTGCCATCGAGATCCATGTCGAAGCCGGACTCGCGCAGCGCGCGGGCCTTGCGCTCCTCGAGCGCCTTGCACCAGATGAAGTCCTTGATGTCGGGATGGTCGACGTTGAGCACGACCATCTTCGCGGCGCGCCGAGTGGCACCGCCCGACTTGATCGTTCCGGCCGACGCGTCCGCACCGCGCATGAACGACACGGGGCCGGAAGCAGTGCCGCCGGACTTCAGTCGCTCCTTGGAGGAGCGGATCGTCGAGAGGTTGATCCCCGAGCCGGATCC
>JALZCA010000069.1 GCA_030863285.1 Actinomycetota bacterium
GTGCGGCGGCGTGGTGGCGTACGAGCTGGCGAACGGCGAGCTCCACGTGTTCCGCGCGAAGGCGGTCATCTTCGCTACGGGCGGTTACGGAAAGATCTTCAAGATCACGTCGAACGCGCACACGCTCACGGGAGACGGACCCGGCGTCGTTTACCGCAAGGGCCTTCCGCTCGAGGACATGGAGTTCTTCCAGTTCCACCCCACGGGCCTCTACCGCCTCGGCATCCTGCTGTCGGAGGCGGCGCGTGGCGAGGGCGGGATCCTGCGCAACGCCGACGGCGAACGCTTCATGGAGCGCTATGCCCCGACGATCAAAGACCTCGCCCCGCGCGACATGGTCTCGCGCGCCGAGTTCTTCGAGATCAAAGAGGGGCGAGGCGCGGGGCCCGACAAGGACTACATACTTCTGGACCTCACCGAGGTCGACCCCGAGGTGGTCGAGCGAAAGCTTCCCGACATCACCGAGTTCGCGCGCACATACCTCGCGGTCGATCCCCTCAAAGAGGGCGTCCCCATCGTCCCGACGGCCCACTACGCAATGGGCGGGATACCGACGAACGTCACTGCCGAGGTCCTTCGCAACAACCACGGGGAGCCGGTTCCCGGCTTCTACGCCGCGGGCGAGTGCGCATGCGTCTCGGTTCACGGAGCGAATCGCCTCGGAACCAACTCGCTGCTCGACATCGTGGTATTCGGCAAGCGCGGCGGGATCGCAATGGCCGAATACGCGTCGACGCACACGTTGCCCCAGATCCCCGACGACGTCCACGAGCAAACCGAGGCGTGGATCGCGTCGCTCATGGAGGGCGATGACAGCATCTCCACCGCAGAGCTACGCACGACCATGCAGGACGAGATGATGGACAAGGCCTCGGTCGTCCGCACGGAGGACTCCTTGAACGCCGCACTTCAGTCACTCAAGGACATCCGCAAGGACTACGAGCGGGCCCGGGTCAAGGACCGCAGCAAGGTCTTCAACACCGAGCTGACCGAGCACATAGAGCTCGGCTTCATGATCGACATGGCGGAGGCGCTCGTCCTTTCGGCCCGGGCACGTACCGAGAGCCGCGGCGGCCACTACCGAGAGGACCACCAGATGCGTGAGGACGACCACTGGCTGCGACACACGTTCATCACGAGGACCCCCGAAGGCGAGACGAGGCTCTCTTACCGCGGAGTCGCCGCGGGTCGCTACGAACCAGTTGAAAGGAAGTACTAAGGCGATGGCCGAGAAGACCGAGACGATCGACGTCGAGCTAAAGGTCCTGCGCTACGACCCGGAGAAGGACGAACAGGGTCACTTCGAGACCTACACCGTGCAGGCGCAACCAATGGACCGGCTCCTCGACTGTCTGCACAAGATCAAATGGGAATTCGACTCGAGCCTCGCCCTTCGCCGTTCGTGCGGACACGGCATCTGCGGGTCCGACGCCATGGTGATCAACGGCGTGAACATGCTCGCGTGCAAGGTGCTCATCAAAGATCTCAAGCAGCCGATCAAGGTCGAGCCGATCCGCGGTCTGCCCCTGGTCAAGGATCTGATCGTCGACATGGAGCCGTTCTTCGCGGGATACCGCGCCGTCAAACCGTGGTTGATCGGCGATCCCGACGAGAAGGAGCCCGAGCGCGAGCGCCTGCAGTCACCGGACGACCGCGAGCGTTTCGACGACACGACGAAATGCATCCTGTGCGCCGCCTGCACCACCTCGTGTCCCATTTATTGGGCCGACAAGGAGTACGTCGGTCCTGCGGCGATCGTCAACGCGCACCGCTTCATCTTCGACTCGCGCGACTCGGGCGCACGCGAGCGGCTTGAGATCCTGTCCCAGAAGGGGGGCGTCTTCAAGTGCCGTACGGCGTTCAACTGCACGGCCGCCTGCCCGCGCGGGATCAAAGTCACCAAGGCGATCCAGGAAGTGAAGCAGGCGGCCTTGTACCGGTCGCTGTAGTTGGCCGGCCCCCGCTTCAAGTTCACATCCTGCTGACGTAGCCTCGAATCGTGAAGGTCATCATTCGCCTGCTCCTGGTGATCATCATCGTCGCCGTCGCCTACCCGGTGTGGCTCGCGTACCAGATCTGGGACCAGTCACATCAGGACGAGAACCGCTCGGCCGACGCGATCGTCGTGCTCGGCGCCGCCCAGTACGACGGAGAGCCGTCGGAGGTGTTTGCGGCGCGCCTCGATCAAGCCGGCTACCTGTTCACGGAAGGGCTTGCTCCCACCGTCATCGTCACGGGTGGAAAACAAGAGGGCGACAGGTTCACCGAGGCCGCCGCCGGCGAGATGTATCTCGTCGAGCAAGGCGTGCCGTCGGATCGCATCCTCGGCGAGACCGAAGGAAGCACGACGCTCGAGAGCCTGCGGGCGGTAAAGGTCCTCGCCGAAGAACAAGGGATCAACACGATTTTGCTCGTCTCCGATCCGCTGCACCTCGAGAGGATTAAGCGGATCTCCTACGACCTCGGCTTCGACGAGGCTTTCACGAGCTACGCGTCTTACGAGCGCCTGAATCGCAGTACGGCTACGAAGGTGAAAGAGCTCCTCCGCGAAGTAGGAGCGTTACTGGCGTACGAGATCCTGGACAGGTAGCTAAGACGCCGCCGACAGGGCGCGCTTGCGAACCTCCTCCTTGGACGCCGGGCTGACCGCTTCCGGGTTGACCGAGAAGATCCTCACGCGACTCGCAAGGCCGCGCACCTTTACTTCCCGCGTGTTGCCGAAGGAGATCTTTTTGAGGCGACGCGAGGCAAGGTCCTGAGCGGCATCCGATACGACGACCTCCCCAGGTTCGCAGTGATCCAGGAGCCGGGCGGTCAGGTTGACGTCGTGACCCAATAGGTCGTCCTCCTCGACCAGCGGCTCCCCCGCGTGAACTGCGACCCGGACGCAAACCGGGAACTCGCCCCGCCTGTACATCTTCGTCACAGTGCCGTTGAGGGTTGCCGCCCCGCGCACCGCCTGCGAGGCGGAGGGGAAAGCCAGCAGGTAGCCGTCGCCGAGCGTCTTGACGACCTCTCCCTTCACGGGGCGGATCGCACGCTCGACGAACTTGTCGAGCTTCGAGAGGACGTCGCGCGCGGCGTCGTCGCCGTGAGCGGCGGTAAAGGTCATGAACCCGGCAATATCGACGAAGACGATGCCGACGGTAGATCCCTCGGCCACCTTCGCGAGCCTCCTGTTGGAGGAGTCATCCTCCATCGCCAGATTCGCGAGCATGTGAGCGCTCTTGAGGCCCAGTTTGCCGAGCTTCGAGGGCCTCTTGCGAACCGCGTCGCGCAAGATCGGCTCGAGGGCGCCCGCCGCCTGCACGACGGTGGACATCGGTCCCTGTTCCTCGTCGATCCTTTCGCGCAGGGAATCCGTCATCTTCGGGACGAGATCGGGGTCGCGGCGTAACGCGGCCACGACTGCCTGGCGCATCTTCATGCGTCTAATCCTAGGTTCGCAACGTTGCGAATCCGTTACAAGAACGCCGGTTGAGCGAGGGTTTGTTGGCGCGACAGGAACCAGCCGCGATTACTTTGTGGGTCGCCGCGGAACGCGAATCCTCAAGGTCCCGGCAATCTCAAACGTAATAGGCGTCTTCAAATCGAAGAGGTCGCCGTCCACATTGAACTCGAGAGACGGCTCCGCCACTACCTCAATGCGCCGTGCTCTCTTGGTATGGACGTTGTCGAGCGGCACGTGGTCGCCCGTGCGCATCTTGGTAACGAGTCCCAGTCCCTCGCGCACGCTGGTGACCTGCATCGCGGAGCACTCGAGCAGCCCGTCGTTCGGCTGGGCCTCCGGGAACACCGCGATGCCGCCCCCCGCGGTGCGCCCGTTACCGATGCCCACGGCGACGCACTCATCTATTCGGTCGCCGTCGATGTCGACGTCGAAGCTCGGAAGGTCGAGCGCGGCTTTCACGCCGCCTACCCAGAAGGCGAGCGGCCCGAGGCGCTTCTTGGAGTCCTCGTCGATCGCCTTGTTCACCGCGACCGGGAAACCCCCCATGCAGGCGTTGACGAAGAACCTCTCAACCGACTCCGTCGAGGCGCGGCCGAGGTCGAACTGCGCTTCCTCGCCGTCCGCGACGGCTCTCGCTGCAGCGACCGGATCGTCGGGAAGCTCCAGGGTGCGGGCGAAGTCGTTTCCGGTTCCCAGCGGGACAATTGCGAGCGCGACATCGTCGAAAAGGTCGTGGAGGGCGTTGACGGCACAGTTCAACGTGCCGTCCCCCCCGGCCACGACCACCAGGTCCTTGCCGTCGGCCATTCGTCTGACGTCTTCATCGAAACTAGCGAGCGACGGCGGCGCAAGATGGGTTACCTCGCCGTGTTCGGCGAAAACCTCCGAGATCGAACCCAGTTCGACGCGCTTCGATCCGCCGGAGGCGGCGTTCGAGACGATCAGGCTGCGCATGTCAACGAAACGCTCGGAAGTGCTCCAGGATGTGGGGGGCGACGTCGACCGTTGACGCGCGCCGGGGGATCTTGCCCAACGTGGAGATGAACGGCACGATCGAGTCCTGCGCGTGCAACGAGGCGTGATCTCCACCACCGCGATGATCTGCACCCGCCAGGTCCGATAGCTCGTAGGTCAGTTTCGTGGTGACGACGAGGTCGCCCATCCGGTCGAGGTCCAGCGCCGACTTGATGCGCCACATCGCGAGCGGATAGGTCGGAGTGATGACTTCGTTGCCGTCGACCTCGCCGTCGATCGCGGCAAGTTCGCCCTCCAGGGTCCACTTGTTGCCTCTCTCGTCGACGACTCCCTCGCCCTGAGCTTCGCAGAAGCGAACGGTGCCGCGGTCGCTTCGGACGACGTAGGAATCGCCCTCCCGCCACATGACCTGATCTATGCCCCGCTCGCGCAGCAGCGCTTCCACGACCGGCGCACGCAGTCGCTCTTTGCGCGTCTCGTTGAGATAGACGAAACCGACGCGACCGTTGCCGGCGCAGGCTACGTCGTTGTCCTCGAAGGGCTCTTTTCCGGAGTCGGGCTTCACTTGCGAGAACTCGTCGAGCAGATCCGCGAAATCGAGGATGTGGTCGTCGTCGTCCGCGATCGGAGTTTGTGAGTGATCCGCCGCGACGACCCATCCAACCTCCTCGAGTGCTCGCTCCCACGAATCGAACGCGTCGAGGACGTGAGCGATGTGCTTGTCGGCTTCCGCAAGGCTGTCGACTTGCGACGTGGGCCCGGTCCGATGCGAGCTGTGATCGTTCTCGTGCAAATAGAAAAGGATCATGTCGGCTGCGTCGCGCTCCAGCAGCTCGCGCGTCACACATGCCGCCCATCCATCCGTTGCGCCGATCCTCTTCGCCGCGCCGCGCGGCGAGAGCATCTTGGAACACGCGTCCGACGGGCCGCTGACGACGTCCGCGAAGTAGTGCTCCTTCGGGCCGGGGAGGCTCTCCGGCAGGCTCTTGCGGAACAGAAGCCTCTGGATCAGGTTCGGCTCGAGTCGGTGGGTGTGAGGCCCTCGGAAGATCATGTAGTTGACCGACGCCGAATCGCGCCCTAGCTCGTGAAGAGATTCGTGGAGTGTCTGAACGCGAGGGTCGAGGTGCTTCGAGTTGAGGTTCTCGAGGAAGTCCTCGACGACCTGCTTGATGCCCTCCACGATCGCGGCACGCGGGCTCTGGCCGTAGTTGACGAAGCGCTGCGCGTCCCGGTCGTACCAGCACATACCTGGGATGCCGTGCTCGGCGGGCGTCGCGCCCGTGATCAAAGATGCGGTCGCGGCCGGCGTGATCGTCGGGAAGGTGGCGACGAAGTCGCGCGTGTAGGTGCCCTTGCGGCGCAGAAAGTCCAGCGCGGGGGCTCGTCCGGAAGCCGTCACCTGCTCGAGGGCCTCCCGGCTCATTCCGTCGACGACGATGTAGACGACCCTGCGGGGGCCGGAGCGGGGAGCCGACGCCGATGGTTGCTTGGTCGCGTTCAGGCCCGAGGCGTCAGGTGGCATAGCGTGGTTGTACCACTACGCTTGGTGCTCAAACCCAGCTAGAACGTAGCTAGAACGAGCTCAAGACCGGGTCGGAGGTTGGTTGGTCCACGAAACCTTCCTCGACCGTGACGGCAGCGTCCGAGAAGTCGTCTAATGAAGCCGGGACCTCCACCATCGCGACGCCATCCTCAGGCTCAAACGTCACCGAGGGTTCCACGTCGCAGGGACCCTTTTCGCCAGGGGCACACGAGCCCTTCATCTGCCACAGCTCGTAGATCTTGCCTTCGGGAGCGGCATCGAGACCCCGCGCCACGAAAACGGTCCCATCGTCGGTCTCGACCACCTTGGCTTCGACATCGCCGGCACTGAGGTCGAGACCGGGCTCTTCCAGAAGAGCCGCGACTTCGCCGGGATCCGTACCGCCTCCGCCCCCGAGCGCAACGAGCGCGACGACGACGGCGACGATCAACAGAGCGGCCGCCGAGAAGACCCACGCAAGGCGCGGGCGACGGGCAGGAGCGAGAGCGGGGGCCGGAGCGGCTGCGTCTCCACGGTCCTCGCGGACCCTCTGCAGCGTGCGCTCGGCGAACCCGGCGGGCAGCTCAACCGGATCGACGGCGGCGGCGAGAGACGCGGTCACGGGCTCGAAACCCTCGGCCTCCGCGCGGCACTCGTCGCAGCTCCGCAGGTGCGTCCTGATCAACGCTTCCTCGTCGGGGGAAACCGCGCCGAGGACGTAGGGCGCGATCAGGCCCTTGATCTCCTCGTGTTGCGCTTCCTTCATCGGTTTCCTTCCCGGTCCTTCAACAGCTCTCGGAGCTGCGTCAACCCGTCGCGGAGCCGCGTCTTCGCGGTCCCCTCGGGGATCCCGAGCTCCTGGGCCACCTCACGATAAGTCCGGCCGCCAAAGTAGGCGAGCACGATCGCCTCCCGCTGCACGGGCGACAGCTCCGACAGCGCCGCGACCATCTCTGTTCTTTGGTCGACCTCATCCATTTGTTCGGCTCCAACCGCCTCGTTGGATGTTGCTTCCACCTCGGCGATCAGCGAATCCCGCGTCCGTCGCCGCGATTCCTCTCGCCTCACGGCGTCGATGCCCTTGTTTCGGGCCACGCCGACCAGGAACGACTGCAAGGTTCCCCGTCCCGCGTCGAAGGCGCCCGGCCGCCGCCATAGGGCCAAGAACGTGTCCTGGGCCACTTCCTCGGCCAGCGCCGGATCGACAACCGTTCGCCGCGCCATCCCGTGAACGACCGCGCCGTACGCGGCGATCACGTCGCGCAAGGCGGTCTCGTCCCTCCGCAGCAGGCGTTCGGCCAGCGCGGCATCGTCGCTCGAGGTCATCCCGCCGCATCGTAGTTTGCGGGCGCTTGCGGCCGCCGCGGGCCCTCGCTTCGTCTAGTGTTCGGCCCTCGACCCGCCGCCGGTTTGCCCATCCGGGGGGACGCGACAGCGGAGGGTAATCTTCAGCCTGGTGGATAACCGGATCGAGCGACGCTGGACGCCCCTGATCGTAGTTGCGGTGGTCCTGGCGATCGCCTACATCGCGATCGCGCGCCTGCCCGAGTCGTTCGTCGCCCAACTCGGACGCAGCCGGCCCCTCGGACGAGATCAGGCCGATTGGGCGTATCGGCTGCTCGCGCTCGCCGCTTTTGCTCAGGCGGTCTACGGCGGGTTCGTCTTGCTGCACACCGACCGTATCCACAAGCTGCGGACGACAGACGAACGTGTCGCCGCGATGTCACGCACGACCGTGCTCGCTCACGTCATCCGAACGGCTGCAACGCTGGTAGCTCTCACCTTCGTTTACGGCGTCGCGGCCTTCTTCATCACGGGCCAGCGGGGTGGCTTCTGGCTGTTCGCTTTGATCACGCTTGTTCAAGGCGCGTGGTACTTCCGCCAGGTCAACGTCGCCGCTCGCTACCTCGAGTTCCAACCGGAACCCGAGCCGCCGCGACCGACGGGCGCCTGGCGTCGGCCATCACACGACTACACGCCGCCGCTCGCCCGAGGGCTTACGACGCCCTCCGGAGACGCTTCTCGGTAGCGACCGCACCGAGGCGAGAGGAAGAGATATGCCCGGCATCGGCGAGCGTGCTCGTTCCACTCCCGACGCCACCGCGATAGTGGAAGGGGCAAGTGCCACTACGTTCGCGGAGCTCGATCGGCGCCAACGCCTGCTCGCCGGCGCGTTCAAGGCCGCAGGGATCGGAGTGCGCGACCGGATCGCGGTCTATGCGTCGAACCGGCGCGAGCTCCTCGAGGTGACGACGGGGGCCCTGCGATGCGCGGTCGTTCCCGTTCCCGTTCACGCGCTACTGACTCCCGCGGAGGCCGCCTACATCATCGAGGACTCGGGCGCGCGGTGGCTCTTCACCGATCGGACGATCGACCACTTTCCGAGCCTCGAGCGCGTGGTCACGTTCGGCGATGCCTACGAACGCCTCCTGCACGAGTCGGAACCCGCGACTCTTGCCGACTTCATGCTCGGCCGACCCATGCACTACACCTCCGGCACGACGGGCGCGCCAAAGGGGGTGTGGGTCGATCCTGTAGGGGACTCGAAGGCGTCAGGTATTTCGGACGAGTTCCGCCGTCTATGGGGGCTAGCCGACGAAGACGTTCATCTCGTTTGCTCGCCCCTGACACACTCCGCGCCGCACCGCTTCGCGGGAAGGACCCTCGAGGCAGGCGGATCCGTAGTCGTTCAGCCCCGGTTCGATCCGGCGGAGACGCTGGCGGCGATTGAGCTCTACGGGATCTCGACGACGTTCATGGTCCCTACGCACCTCGAGAGGATGCTGTCCCTCGAGAAAGCGGCCTTGCGTCGCCACGACCTGTCGACCATGCGGATGCTCGTCCACGCGGGTTCACCCATCCGGGAGGAGACCAAGAGGAAGATCATCGAGCTATTCCCCTTGGGATCCGTGTGGGAGTTCTACGGGTCGACCGAGGGACAGGTGACCCGGATCTCACCGGAGGAATGGCTGCAAAAGCCGGGGAGCGTCGGCAAACCAACGCTGGGAGTACGCGTGAGCATCGTGAACGACGAGGGCCTCGAGGCTGCTCCCGGCGAGGTCGGCGACATCTGGGTCGCCTACGACTCGGGCGAACGCTTCTCCTATTGGCGCGACCGTCGCAAGACCGAGGCGGCTTGGAGTGACGCGATGTTCACCGTGGGAGACCGGGGATGGGTCGACGAAGACGGCTACCTCTTTCTCGCCGGACGTAAGAACGACATGATCATCAGCGGGGGGATCAACGTCTACCCGCAAGAGGTCGAGAGCGCGCTCGTCGGTCACCCCGCGGTCGAAGAGGCAGTCGTATACGGCGCGCCGCATCCAGAGTGGGGCCAGCAAGTGTGTGCTCTGGTCGTCCCTGCATACGGGCAGCCCCTCGATCCAGCAGCGTTGACAGTCTGGTTGAAGGAGCGGCTCGCGGGCTACAAGTGCCCGCGCCGGATCGAAGTCGTCGACGAGTTACCGCGCACGCCTACGGGGAAGGTCAAGCGACCGCGCCCCGCTTTGCCCGACGAATCGGGTTAGCGCGGTCCGGCGCCGGCCTTCCGTTCACGGAGGCCCTTGCGCAGGTAATAGATCCCGGCGGTAAGCATGACCACGCCGGTGATCGCGGCCGCAAACGCCCCGACCTGATAGCTCTGCGATGCCGGTATCGACCCCGGTGGGCTCAGGAGACTCCCCAGCGTGATGGCGCCGCCCCAAACGATGCCGATAACGCCCGAAACGATGTTCCTCATGATCGCTCCCCACTTGAAAACAGCTGGCAAGGACCAATCGACGCGGGTCGCTCCAAACTTGAGCCGTCAGAACAGGACGAGCGCGAGGGCCCGGCGAGCTTTCATCGCCCGGGGATCCTCCGCAGGCAGGGTGTCGAGCAGCTTGAGGAGGCGCGTCCTGGCTCGGTCGCGTTCGTCGCCGGTGGACGCGCCGACCGTTTTCACCAGGATGTCGAAGGCCTCTTCGAGGGCGCCGCGGGCCGCGAGAACGTCGGCAAGCTGGCTCGCGGCCTCGACGTCTGCAACGTTGGTTTCGACGCGGCGCCGGGCGTCGTTCTCGTCGAACGTCGACACGCGTTGCTCCAACTCGATGCGCTCCAGCGCAGCACGGGCCTCCGCGTGGCCGGGCTCGAGCTCCAACACCTCGCGCAGGCGTTGCAGGGCCGCGCTTTCGTCGTTGCGGTCGAGGGCCGCCTTCGCCTCGTCGAAAGCGACGTCGGCCGCGCTCGGGCCCAGCTGGCCGAGCCATTGACGGACCTGTTGTTCGGGAAGCGCTCCTACGAACTCGGCTACCTCGCGTCCGTCTTTCCACGCCCGCACCGCCGGAATGCCCTGGATGCCGAAGCCGGAGGCAAGACTCGGGTTCGCGTCGACGTCGACTTTGGCGAGGACCCAGGACCCATTCGCCTCGTCGGCGAGTCGTTCCAAGAGGGGGCCGAGCGTGCGGCAGGGTCCGCACCACGACGCCCAGAAGTCGACGACGACGGGTATCTCGCGCGACCGTTCGACGACGTCCTGGACGAACGTCTGCTCGCTTACATCGAGAACCCTGGTGTTGCTCACGTCCGATACAACGTTCGGTAAAGCGAGTGGATTCCGCCCTCAGGCTTGATCGAGGTCCGCGCACTTGGCGCGGATCGCCTCGGCGGCCTCAGTGAGCTTTGCTATCTCGTCTGCGTTGAGCTCGAGCTCGACGACCTCCTTGACCCCGCCCGCTCCTAGCTTTGCGGGGACGCCGAGATAGACGTCGGTGATGCCGTATTGCCCGCTCGTCCACGCGCAAGTCGGCTGCACCTCGCCGGAATCCGCCAGAATCGCCTTCACCATCGCAACGGCCGAAGACGACGGCGCGTAGAAGGCGCTCCCCTTCTTGAGGTATCCGACGATCTCGGCCCCCGCGTCGCGGGTCCGTTGGAACAGCTCCTCGAGCGTCGACTCGTCGACCAGCTCGGGAAGAGGCTTTCCCTGCACGGTTGCGTGTCGCGGAAGGGCGACCATCTGATCACCGTGAGAACCCAGCGTGATCGCTTCGACCTCGGTCGGCGCCACGTCGAGCTTCTCCGCGATGAAGAAGCGCAGACGAGACGAGTCGAGGACTCCGGCCATACCCATCACGCGCTCTTTGGGGAAGCCCGAGACCACCGACGAGAGATAGGTCATCTCGTCTAGGGGATTCGATACCACGATGATCACGGTCTCGGGTGAGTGCTCCGCCACTTGCTCCGTGACGCCGCGCACGATCTCGGCGTTCTTCTCGAGCAGGTCCATCCGGCTCATGCCGGGCTTGCGAGGCAAACCGGCCGTGATCACGACGACCTCGGATCCGGCGGTGTCGGAGTAATCGTTCGTCCCGGTGACAAGGGTCTCGAAGCCCTCGACGGGGGCCGACTGGTTGATGTCCAGCGCCAGGCCCTGCGGCAAACCCTCGACGATGTCGATCATCGCGACCTCGTCGCAGAGGTTGCTCTCGGCCACCCGGCGTGCGGTGTTCGAGCCGACGTTGCCGGCACCGACCACCGTTACCTTTCTAATCCCTCCGGTCATGGTGTCCTCCTAAGCGCTCTGCTCGAGCTTCGCGATCACCGCGTCGGCGACCTCGGAGGTGCCCACGGCGGTCGGATCGTCGCGCGTCGGCTTCATGTCGTACGTCACGTCCTTCCCCTCCTCGATGACCGCGGCGAGGGCCGCTTCGAGTCGGTTTGCCGCGTCGATCTCCTCGAGGTGCTGAAGCATAAGGACGCCCGACAGCATCATCGCCATCGGGTTTACCTTGTTCTGTCCGGAGTACTTGGGGGCCGATCCGTGCGTCGGCTCGAACACCGCCGCTTCGTCGCCGATGTTGCCCCCGGGAGCGACGCCGAGGCCGCCGACCAGTCCGGCTCCGAGGTCCGAGACGATGTCTCCGTAGAGGTTCGGCAGCACCAACACGTCGTAGAGTTCGGGCTTCTGCACGAGCTGCATACACATGTTGTCGACGATGCGATCCTCGAACTCGATTCCCGAGTCCTTGTACTCCTCCGCCACCTCTTGGCTCGTGCGCAACCACAGACCGTCGGAGAACTTCATGATGTTTGCCTTGTGAACGGTCGTGACCTTCTTGCGCCCGTGTTTGATCGCATACTCAAACGCCGCCTTGACGATTCGCCGTGTCCCGGTCACCGAGATCGGCTTGATCGAGATCCCGGAGTCTTCCCGGATCCGGCGCGCCCCCAAGTCGGCGAGGAAGTCGATCAGCTTCCGCGCCTCTGCAGATCCCTGCTCGAACTCGATCCCTGCGTAGAGGTCCTCGTGGTTCTCGCGAACGATGACGAGATCGACGTCGTCGTAACGCGACCGAACGCCCTTGTAGTACTTGCACGGGCGTAGGCACATGTAGAGGTCGAGCTCCTTGCGCAACGCGACGTTGACGCTTCGAAAACCGGTGCCGACCGGGGTCGTGATCGGCCCCTTGATGGCTACCTTGTTCTCTCTGATCGAGTCGAGAACGTGATCCGGTAACGGAGTGCCGTATTC
>JALZCA010000076.1 GCA_030863285.1 Actinomycetota bacterium
CCTCCGACCTCATCCCTCCTCCCCCGTCGGGTATCCCATGCGCTCCTGCATCGGCGCGATGAGCGGCAGAATCGACTTGATCTCCTCGGGGTTCTCTTTGCGCCACTTGCCCGCCTCGGGCGGAGTCATCGTGTTCACCGGCGTGGTCCTGGCCGCCTCGGCGGCGCGCCGCAGATCGTCGGAGAAGTCGATCTCGAGCCACTTTGCCATCCGCTCGGTCGCCCCCACGGGGTCCGCGACGAAGTCCTCGTAGCGAAGGTCCATCCAGCGCTCCGAGGGGATGCGTGCCTCGGCCGCGAGCAGGTGCTCGCTCGGGACGAGCCACTGCTTGGCGGCAACGCGCTCGACCGGGCCCGACGTGTCGTCGCGCCATCCCGGATAGAGGACGAACTTCCACCACTTCGGGTCGGTTCCTGGGATGTGGTGAGGCTCGGGAAGCGCGTAGGTACGGTAGCGCGGCCCCCGCCAGGCGTTGATCAGCGAGTTGGTCGTGTCGCGACCATCGCGCTTGATGAAGATGTAGCGCGCATCCGGCAGGACGGCCTCTATGAACGGGATCCGCAGAACATTGCGAGGGTTCTTGTCGAGCAGCCTCTTCTTGGTTCCGGCCACGAGTAAGAACTCGCGCCGGATCCTTCGGATGGTTTCGGGGGCCGCGTCGGAGGCTTCGAGGACGTTGGACTCCCAACCTCTCAGCGCGGGATGGTGGTCGGCCTCCCACACCTCGTGTGCCTCGCTGGGGCGCCAATGGGCGAGGTCGTTCGACGCACCCAGGACACGGAAGACCATGTGCGTGCCCGAGCGCGGCGCACCGATGATGAGGATCGGTTTCTTCAACTCGCCCCCGGTGAGCAAGGCGGGGATGTGTGACGCTTGCTCGAGGCGAAGTCGCGTGCGAGTGCGCCACCAGCCGAGGTCTTGGTTGAAGCTCGTTCTAAGGCTCTTGCGGACCTCGCGCCGCGACATCTCCGTTGCGGCCATGTCCTCTACGCGTTCGCGGGCGACGATTGCTTGCGCCAGGGCAGGATCGATCGAGGCAGACTCTGCGCGCCGGCCATCGCGAGCCCGATCAGGAGCGAGATCACGAGCGTGTAGACGGGCTCGACGTACAGGCTCAGAACCAGTGCGTGCGCGCCGGCGATCACAACCGAGGTCGCAGCCAAGCCGGCGAAAGTCCTGCGCTCTCCCTCGGAGGTACGGGCCGCTATGCGGGCGTGCAGCACGGAGAGCGCGTAGAGAGCAACGAGCGCGATCAATCCAGGGAGACCCGTGCGGAACATGTAGTTGAGGTAGGTGGAATGGGTCCCCGCGGGTGGGACGTACTGGTTGAGCTTGCCGTAAGCGGCAGCATCGGTCTGGCGGCTGAGCGTCGTCCCGAACCCGGTCACGAGGTGCCGGGGGCCGAACGACTCGACCGTGTCGATGTAGAGCGCCTGACGGGTCTTGACGCTGCCCTCGCCGCCCGCTCTGGCGGTGAGCGGGTCGTCGCCGTACTTGATCAAGAACACCGCGGTGAGCACGACGGCACCGGCGACGAAGGCGCCCACGAACTGCAATTTCCTCTTGCCGGGGGCGACGCCGTCGAGCACGAAGTAGACGCAACCGACGAGGATCGCCGCCCACGCGCCGCGCGCGATCGAGAACCCGGCACCGAACAGACATGCCGCGATACCGATGCGTCCGAGGAGACGGCGCCGTCGATCCGGTGACCACGCGAGGAAGAAAGCCATGGGGAAGATTGCGGCCCCCATGCCGGCGAAGGTCAGCGCGTTGCGGGGAAAGGAACGGAGCCGCGGGATCGTGACCGCATCGGCGATCCCGACGTTGTCGTAGAGCAGGGTGATACCGATAGCGTTGAGATCGTCCTCGTACGGCCGGGCCGTGCCCCGGAACTTGACGAGGAGCTTGCCGCCTTCGAAGCCCCCGTGGGGCGCGCGGTAGACCTCGTTCGTCGGGAGATCGGGGCTCGCTTCCTCCAGCGCGATCAAGTCGCGCCGCAACTCGTACGACCCCGCCTGCGCCGCCCGCGAGTACTTGATCATCCCGGTGTCGTTGGGAAAGGCATCGACGCCGTAGGCCTCCTCGGCGCGCGCGCTGACGCTCGAGTCCTGCAGCTCCTGGATGGGAACGCCGACCCATTCGAGAAAGACGCCGGCCATGAGCACGATGATGAACAAGACGAGGCCGGTGACGACGCGAGCGCGTCGCTCGACGTCGGCGAACTGATCCACCATTGCCAGCACGGTCCCGCTGATCAGGACCTGAATCCCAACGAGCAGGGTGAAGTGCTTGATGTAGGTGATATCGAGCGCGGTGACGCCGACGCACGTCCAGGCGACGAGGAAGATCGGAACCCATATCCACCGGCCCCCCCGAGGCAGCCGGCGCTCACGGAAAAGCGTCCATCCCCAACGGGCGACGGCCGTGGCCCATCCCGCGAGCACCACGAAGGGGAGCATGTCGACCAGCCACGCGACGACGCCCATGAACAACGGAGACACGAACGCATACGGGAGCGGCAGGACGAGCGCCCACAAGACGGCCGCAATCGTGAACAGCCACATTGCCACGAGGCCAATGTCCAGCAACCAGCAAACGAGGCCGGCGACTACGAGCGCGATAGCGGCAGGCTGGAGCCAGCGTCGGATGAACGTTACGAGCGCAGATGCGGAGGCGGACCCGTCGGCCGTTGCCGGCCCGGCGAGCACCGAGCGCAGACTCACGGCTCGCTGCGGACAGACCGGGCGGCCCCCGGCCGGCCGCCGCGCAAGCCCAAGACGGTGCTCAGCAAGAGAGTCACCGCCAGGCAGATCCACGTCATCAACGAGTTGAACGGCGCCTGCGTGACCGCGAGCACGACGATCGCGACGAGCGTCAACAAAGCCAGCGCGAGCGCCGGGACCATCGCGACCGCCTCGCCGAAGGTCACGTCGGGCAAAAAGAACCTGATAGCCAACAGGCCCGGCAACAGCAGCAGAGCCAGGCACGCGAGCACGCGCACGATGTGCAACGCCCCGGCCCCCTCCTCTTCGTTGGTGGTCGGACTGAAGGATGCGCCGTCCACGGTCACGGTCTCTCCCGTAACCGTCCACACCTCCGTGCCCCCCGCCGTCGGGCCTCCGAGCGAATCCGGGTTCTCGACGAGATCGGTGTTGGCTCCCGCGGCGTTGAAGATGTCGGCGACGACCACGATCGGTTCGGTCCCCGCCCGTTCGATGCCCGCGCGTGCGTCTTCGAGAAGAGCGAACGACAAGCAGTTGTAGGTGTTGTCACCGATCTCCTCGATCGTGCACTCCTCGGTGGGCCGTTCCCCATCGCCGATGAATGTGGGCTTGTCTGCGAGGAAGTTCTCGACCGAGCCGAGGTAGAGATAGCCCTGGTCCACGAGCCCAGCGGGCAGCCCGTAACGGGACGTGTTGCCGGCGAGCTTCGTGTCGCCCCAGACCTGGAAGCCCTCGGTCTCGGAGTCGATGACGAACACGACGGGAACGTCCTCCTCGACGACCTGGTCGACGTCCCCCTCGACCCCTTTGAAGCCCTCGGCGCCGGTGGTGGCGGCCAGCAGGTTGACCCGCAACGCGTCGAGCCCGTTTCGCTCGGTCTCCGATAGCCAGCCCTTCGTCGGGTCGTTCCAGCCGGCCGACGCGAACCCCCTCGAGAAGTTGACCGCGAACACGGCACCAACGGCTACCGCGACGGCGACGGTCGCAACGGTGGCTATGGTCCCCCGGCCCTCGAAACGACGCCCAACGAAGCGGATGAGGAGATAGCCGCCCAGGCCCACGAGCACGACCCAGGACAGGGTCGTGTTGAGAAAGCGGTAGTAGGGATAGGTCAGGCCCCCGATGAAGCCGAACAGCCCGGCGAGCGGGGCGAGCCATGCAAACGTGACGACGCTGAAGTCGTCCTCGACCCAGCGCCGTCCGGCGATGAACAGCCCCACGAGCCCGATCAGCAGCAACGGTCCGTTGAGGATCGGGGTCATCTCGCCGAGCCAATCCATCAGACGGGTGACGAAGAAGTCGCTGTCGTAGGGCGGGGGCAAGGCGGCTTCGGCCAGCGAGGTCTTGCGTCCCCACAGCCCGATCTGCCAGATAAGGAACGTCGTGACCGCGGCTGCGAACGCGGTCGCGAGCATCCAGAAGTCGTCGCGCACAACCGAGCGAAGGTCGAACCTGCGGAAGATCAAGCGCAGGATCGACACCACGCCCAGGGTCACGCAGAAGATGACGAGCGTCGTCGGATGCGTGAACCCGGCGAGCAACAGGAACATGAACAGCGCGACTCGTCCCGCCCACGACGTGCGCGCCGGTCCTATGAACCAGAGCGCGGCCGCAAGGAACATGAGACACAAGACGTTGTCGAGGTAGCCGACGAACGGAGGCGTGAGGTAGAGGCTCGCGACGCCAAAGGCGACCGTATGGAAGATCAGGGGATCGCGGCGATGCCGATACGCGAAGCCGGCCGCGAGCAACGCCGTCAAAACCGGCACGCCGACCATGAGCAACACGGTCGTGTTGAGGGATGACACGTAAGGGACGCCGCGCAAATAGCCGCCGAGCACGGACGCCGCGACACGGTGCCCGCCCGAGAACATCTCGTAGGCGCCCTCGACACCGAGGAGCGTCTCGGGGCTCTCGGAGACGAGGGTCTCGGTCCGCCAGGTGTAATAAGCGGGATCTTTCGTGGGCGCCACGCGGTCCTGGTTTGCGATGAACGTCCAGCCGAACAGCGCCAGGAGTATGGCAGCGGTTGCAAGGAAGGCCAGGGGATGACCGAGGACGCGCGCGTCGCGCGGCGGGGTCTGATCGACCTCGTTGCGGGCGCGTTCGGAAACGGTTGCGGTGCTCATCGGTCTCCGCATCCTACGCGATGCCTCTCAGGCGGGTCCTGCATCCCGTCGCCGGTCAGCATTCCAGGCCGTCCTCGAGTAGGTGGGATGGGATCGCCAGGTCGAAGATCCGATCGTCGGGCTCGAACGACCCGATGGTCTCGGTCTCCTCCGTGAAGTTGTCCTCGACGCGGTAGTCCCCGATGAACCGCGCCACCTCCTCCACGTCCACCTGGCCGTTGTCCAGGACGTCGGGGAAGAAGAAGACCTCGGTCGGCCACACGCCGCGGACGACGTCGCCGAACTCCTCCTTGAGGTCCTCCTCGAGCTCGGTCGGATTGATACCGAAGCCGTCGGTCACTTCTTCGTCGGGTTGCATGCCGTGATCCGCGGTGACGACGACGACGTAGCGACCGGCTCCCACCTCGTCGTCGAGGAAGTCGACGATCCTGCCGAGCTCGCGGTCCGTGGCCACAAGCGAATCGCGTACCTCGTCGGATTCCATGCTGAAGTAGTGGCCGACCCGGTCGATCTGTTTGAAGTTCGTGAACAAGAAGTCGGTCACGGCGTCGTCGCCGTAACCCTCTTGCTCGACGAGGTCCATGAGCGCGCGACCGTGATACGAGATGAACGCGGGCGTCTCTTCGAGCCGGTCGAGCTCGCCGAGGATCGGGTTATCACGCCACGCGCCATCGGCCTCTCCGTCGGCGGCGTCCAACTCCTCGAGATCGTCTTGCAGCGCCTGCTCCACGCCTCCCTCGGGAACGATCGATTGAGGCAGGCGGTAGTGCTCCGGCGTCGTCGTCCACTCGTTGGTCTCGATGTCGAGCCACACGGCATCGTCGCGGTCGCCTCCGGGTCGCTCGGCCCCCGCGCCGATCATCCCTAGGTGCCAAGGCTCGTAGCCGATCATCCCGATCTCGGCTTCGTTGTCGTTCTGCTCGTCCCAGCGCTCTGCAAACGCGGGGACCTGCAGGAAACGAGCGGACTCGCCCTTCAGGAACGCGTCGGCGACCTCTCCCCGTTGATCCTTGATCGGGATGCCGGAGATCCCGTGAATGTTCGGGAAGAAACCAGTACCGAGGTTGGTATGGGTCGACGGCGTCACGGATGGCGAGGAACCCACGGTCGCGTTCGTGTAGGAGACCCCGCCATCGATCAGCGACTGCAACTCCGGCCACGCATCCGGCCACTGCTGGAGCGCGTTCCATCCGCCGCCGTCCCACACGATCGTTAGGACCAGACGTGGTGGCTCCTCGACGAGGTCGGCCGCGGTGAAGTCCGCCACCTCGGTGAGGCGCGAACCTGCGACGTCGACCGATCCCTTGACGAGGGCCGCGTAGGTCGGAACGACGTCCGCCAGCGTGACCGGTCGATCGACCTCGACCCCCTCGTCCACGATGCCGGGCCCGTAGAACACGAGCGGGACATCTTGCAGGTAACCCCACGGCCCCGAATGACTCCAGCCGCCCGCACCGCTCGCCATGTAGGCCGGCGTGCGCGGAAGGATCGAGATGTCACCCGAGTGCCCGGCGAAGTGGCCGCGCTCGATGCGCGCGAGCCAGGGGGCCGGCAGGGCGCATGCCTGCGCGCGGAAGCTCGGCAGGGGCCCCTCATCGTCGAACTTATCGAGTATCAGATAGCCGGCGCCGAACGCGAGCACGACTGTCAGGGCAAGCGCGGTCACGAACCACAGTCTTCGGTCCCTGCGCGCCTCGGCCATCGCAAAGAGGTCAGCGGCCGGCGGGTTGCGCCTCGGGCGCTCGCCGGAGAAGACCCGCGCCGCGGAACCAAGCCCCGAGCGCAGCGATGCCCAACAGGAACACGACTCCCATGAGGGCGATCAAGTAGCCACCGTTGTTGTCGTTCGGCCACAAGACCTTCATCAGAGCAGCCGCCAGCACCCACGCGAGGTTGTACGCGATGTCGTAGAGCGAGAACGCACGCCCCCGGAAGTCGTCGCCGAGAGCTTCCTGGACCATCGTGTCGAGCGAGATCTTCGCCACGAAGAAACCGAAGCCCAAGAAGAACGTCAGCACGGCAAGCGACAAGCTCATGTCGAGCGCGCCCAGCGCGGCCACGGCTCCTCCTGCGATGACCGACGCGGCGAGCACAAGCTGTGCCGTTGCGGTGACCTTGTCGGTAAGGCGCCCCGCCAGTACGAAACCGAGCACGGCCCCTGCCGCGCCCGCCCCACCGGTGAGGATCGCGATCGCGAGGTCGTCGCCGGCGAGCAGCTCGCGCGCTATGAACCCGATCCCGACGAGCGAGAAGCTCCACAAGAACCGGAGCCAGAAGTAGGTGGTGATGGCGGCTCCGGCCTTGGGATTGCGAGAGACCTCGCGTATCCCTGCGGCGATGTTGCCGAGCACGCGCCGAATCTCCTGACCGAACGACGTCTTGGCTTGGTCCGGATCCTGCGGTCGCATCAAGCGTGCAAAGACCGCGCCGATCGCGTAGACGATCGCACCGGCGATGACGATTGGCTCCGGACCTACGACCTCCTTGCCCACGATCGCGACTCCGGCTCCGCCGAGTTGGAACATCGCTCCCCCGAGCTGCGAAACCGCATTGCCCTCGACGAGCTGTGACTCGCCCAACGTCACCGGAAGAGCGGCGGCTTTGGTCGCCAGCACGACGCGCGTGGCCGAGAGGGTCAGCAAAAAGGAAAGGAACAAGACGGCATCCGGAACGTCGTCGAAGCTGCCCTGTGTGAAAGCGAGAGCCGCGACCGCAGCGATGATCACCGCGCGCAAGGCGTTAGCAAAGAACAGCAAGCGCCGCCGGTCCCACCTGTCGATGACGACGCCGAGGAAGGGACTGAGGATGGTGTAGGGAACGAAGATGTAAAGCGCGATGCGCAAGATGTCGTCGGGGTTGCGAGCACCCTCGAGGTCGAACCCCTTCTGGCCCCCGAACGCGATGACCGTCGCAAGAGCGCCCTGCACCAGACCGTCGCCCGCGACGGCTGCGTACTGCGCGCCCATGAGATTGCGGAAGTCCGCCTTCTCCTTCAACAAAACGAGGCCCCGCTTGATCATCCCCACCGTCTAACCCTCCGTCGCCGTCGGGTCGATGACGTAGTTGCCCTCTTCATAGTCGGAGTCACCGAACTCCTCGATCGCCGACTCATCAATAGACTGGATGTAATCGGTCGAGAAAGCCGCGGCAAAGATCCGTTCGTCCAGGCGGCTCTCCGGCACGCGGTCGGCCCCGGGGCGAGCCTCGGGAACGTTCTCGCCGATCGTGTAGCCACTGAGCCACGTGGCTACCTCGTCGAGCTCGAGCCCTTCCCGCTCGAGCGCCTCCATGTCCATGAAGACGTCGGTCGTCGTGACCTTTTCGATGACGTCTCCGAACTCGGCAACGATGTCCTTCTCGAGCTCGTTGGTGTTGATCCGCCAGCCCCCGAGCAGATCGGGGAAAGGCTGCTGGCCGTGGTCGGCGCTGATCATGATCAGGTAGTTGCCCTTGCCGACCGTGCGGTCCAGCTCCGCCTTGAAGCGCGCGATCTGCCGGTCTGTCTCGCGCAATACGTCGGCCTGCTCCGGGTTGACCATGTTCCATAGGTGACCTGCGAAGTCCGGCATCTTCATCTCGACCCAGAACATGTCGGTGAGGTTGTCGCTGCCGAGCTTCGTCTCGCGCATCGTGTCGATGACAGCATCACCGGTCAGCCGCACGAATCCTGGGTGCCCCGGGCGCACGTTGGTCTCCTGGAGCTCGTCGAGCGTGTGTCCGAACCAGGTCCCGTCGACCAAGCCGTCGCGCGGGTCCAGCGCCTGCTCGTACCGCTCCAGGCGTTCGACGTCGGTCTCTCGCAGCGCGCGCGGCAACTCGTAGTACTCCTCGTTGATCCACCACTCGTTCTCCTCGTGGTGCCACAGCGCGGCGACGTCTTTGTCGCCCTCCTCGCGCAGCGCGCCCTTGCCGATCATCCCGAGGTGCCACCCCTCGTACGAGATCGTGCCGACGGTCGGCTTGTTGCGGTTCTGCTCGTCCCACAGCTCGGAGACCGTGACCGACTCCAGGTAGCGGCCGTCGGCCTCCTCGAGCCAGGTGTCGACGTTCTCACCCTCGGGCGAGCGCATCTGGTTGCCCGGCAGGCCGTGTTCGATCGGATAGACACCGGTCCCGAAGGTCGCGTGGATCGCGCCGGTGATCGCAGGGGCCGACCCGATGGTCGCGTTCACGTAGCTCGTCCCCTCGTCCTCAAGCTGGGCGATGGTCGGCCACGAATCGGGGTGCTCTTGGAGCGCGTTCCAACCTCCCCCATCGATGACTATCGAGAAGATGACCTTCGGGTTCTTGCGCGCGGTCCTTCCCTCGACGACCTCGCGAAGGACCTCACCGTCGGCCTCGAGCCCCTCGACGCCGAGGATCTCCGCGTAGGTGGGGGCAACGTCGGCGATGTCGACCTGATTGGTGATCTTCCGACCCTCCGGGGCATATCCCGGGCCATAGAAGATGAGCGGCACGCGCGCGGTGTAGTTCCACGGACTTGGGTGGGCGTTCGACGTCCACGGCTCGTCGGTGCCAAGCGTCGTGAGGTCGACGTCGCCGGCGAGATAGAAGTGCGGCTGTGGGACCAGGTAGACCTCGGCCGAGCGTCCGGGGACGTGCCCGCGCTTGACGTGAAGCATGACCTCTTTGCCCAGGGCGTCGGCCATCGCGTCGGCCGAGAGGGTCTCGCCGTGCTTCGGTCCCTGTGACTCTTCGGCACTCAGGACGTAAGCGGCGCCCGCGGCGAGAACTACGGCCGCGACGGCGACGAACAGGACGCGTTTGGTCAAGGTTGTGTTCCTTTCGGGAAGGGTGAAGCGCCGGACGCAGCCTAGTACAAGACTCGCGGCCCCCCGGCGGCCGGGCGCTCAGTAGAGGTAAGGCTCATCGGGCTCCTCAACCGCTTCGATCGCGTCCGCTACCACCACCAGGCGGCCGTCTCGCTCCTCGAGCACGCCGGTCACGCGCGCCCATTCGTCGGTCGAGGGCACCGTGTTCGCCTGGGGGTCCACCGGGACCGAGAACGGGATCGCATCGGCGGCGCAACACGACACGTAGAAGCGCGTCAGGGTGAACGTCTCCGGAGGACCGCTCTCCTCGTCGACGAAGCCGACGAGATCGACCTCCGTGCCGGCGGTGACTCCGGTGGCGCGCGCGTAGCCGTCCGATTCCTCTGCGTAGGCGATGTCGCGGAACATGGGGTCTTCCACGACCGAGG
>JALZCA010000101.1 GCA_030863285.1 Actinomycetota bacterium
CCGCAGAGCGTTTCTCTCGCTGCTGGCGTCGCCGACGGTCGCATCCAAGCGATGGGTGTGGGAGCAGTACGACCACATGATCTTCTTGGGGACGGTGATCGGGCCGGGCGGTGACGCTGCCGTGATCCGCCTCCCCGATCAGGAGGTCGCCGTTGCGATCAGCGTGGACGGTCCCGGGCGCTTCTGTCACCTCGACCCCTATGAGGGGGCACGTCTTGCCGTCGCCGAGGCGGCGCGCAACGTTGCCTGCTCGGGGGCCCGTCCGCTCGCGGTCACGAATTGTCTCAACTTCGGCAATCCCGAAAAACCCGGGGTCATGTGGCAGTTCGCCGAGGTCGTGCGGGGGATCGGCGATGCGTGTGAGGCGTTGGGCACTCCCGTGACCGGCGGCAACGTGTCCTTCTACAACGAGACCGACGGGCGATCGATCTATCCCACGCCCGTCATCGGCGTGCTCGGCTCGCTCGAGTCCGCTTCCTCCGCGATCGGCCTCGGATTCCTGCAAGGAGGCGACGCGATCGTGTTGCTCGGAGCGACGCGCCCCGACGACTTCGGCGGATCGGAGTACGCGAAGGTGATCAATCAAACCGTCGCCGGTCGTCCTCCGGCCCTCGACATGGAGGCGGAGATCGCGCTCCAGCGACTTCTCGTTGAGGAGCGCGATGGGGTCCACTCGGCGCACGACCTCTCCGAAGGGGGACTGGCGGTGGCCCTCGCGGAGGCCGCGCTTGCCGGCGGGATCGGCTTCTCGATCGACGAGAACCTCGATCATGTGGCGCTCTTTGCCGAGTCCCCGTCGCGCGCGCTCGTCTCCTGTGCGGCGGACCGCGCCGAAGCTTTCGTCGGACGCGCTCGCGGACGCGGGCTCACGGCCCGGGTTATCGGAACGACCGGCGGACAAAGCTTGAACTACGGCTCGTTCGATGTTGGTCTTGAAGAGGCCAATGAGGTGTACGAGCGGGCGTTGCCGGATCTGCTCGCGAATAGGGTGGGTTGATGGGCGAGGAAGCAAGAGACAAGTGCGGCGTCGTCGGGATCTACGCTCCCGGCGAGGACGTTGCGCGCCTGACGTACTACGCGCTCTACGCGCTCCAGCACCGTGGTCAGGAGTCGGCCGGGATTGCGATCTCCGAGGGTCGCACGATCGTCGTTTACAAGGAGCTCGGACTCGTCTCGCAGGTCTTTGACGAGACGGTCTTGAGCAGTCTCCGCGGCCACCTTTCGATCGGACACTGCCGCTACTCGACGACCGGATCGACCTCGTGGGAGAACGCGCAACCTTCTTACAAGAGCTCGGCCAACGGGCAGATCGCGGTAGCGCACAACGGCAACCTCGTGAACTCGGTGGAACTCAAGCGGACTCTGGCCGAGGCGGGTGGGGACCCAACGCCGCAGGGGGCGCGGCTTCCGTCCTCCTCGGATACCGACCTCGTGGCCGCGCACATCGCCCGAGCCAGTGGCGGCGACGTGAGGGCCGCGATGCTCGAGGTGCTTCCGCGTCTCAGTGGCGCTTACTCGTTCACCGTGATGGACGAGTCGCGCGTCTACGGGGCGAGGGACCCCCAGGGTTTCCGGCCCCTATGTATCGGACGCCTGGGTGACGACGGTTGGATTCTCGCGTCGGAGACGTGCGCCCTCGACCTTCTCGGCGCCCGGTTCATCCGCGACGTGGAGCCCGGCGAGCTCGTGACGATCGGTCCGGACGGTCTCGAGAGCCAGAAGATCTCGTCGCCGCGCCCGGCGGCCTGCGTGTTCGAGCACATCTATTTCGCGCGGCCGGACTCGACTCTCATGGGTCAGAACGTCTACGCGACGCGTTACAGGATGGGGCAGGAGCTCGCAAAGGAATCGCCGGTTTCCGCCGAGCTCGTCATGCCGGTTCCCGACAGCGGCGTGCCCGCGGCGCAGGGTTTCGCGGCCGAGGCCGGGATCCCCTACGGCGAGGGGTTCGTCAAGAACCGCTACGTGGGGCGCACGTTCATCCAGCCGACGCAGTCGATGCGCCAGCAAGGCATTCGCATGAAGCTCAACCCTCTGCGCGAGGTGATCGCCGGCAAGCGCGTGATCGTGATCGACGACTCGATCGTACGCGGGAACACGACCAGACAGATCGTGGCGATGCTGCGCGAGGCGGGCGCGCGCGAGGTGCACCTCCGCGTTTCCTCGCCCCCAATCAAGTGGCCGTGCTTCTATGGGATCGACATGCCCGACCAGGACGAGCTCATCGGCGCCCGCATGACCGTCGAGGAGATCCGCGGGCACGTGGGGGCCGACTCCCTCGCGTACCTGTCGTTGGACCGGACCGTCGCCGCGACCGAGATCCCCGGCGACTCGTTCTGCACGGCGTGCTTTTCGTCGAACTATCCGGTTCCCATCCCCGACGAGCAGCTGCGAAGCAAGCACGTCCTCGAGCGACCCGAGCACGAGTCGCCGGAGTCGATCCCGCAACGCCCGCAATAGTTCTCTCCTTTTTCGCGCCTCTGTTCTCTCCTTTTTCGCGCCTCCGCTTGCCTCGAGTGTGAATCTCGTTGCGCGATGCGCGACACATTTCGCACTCGATCACGCTCAGCGCCGAGTGTGAATCGCGTCTCGCTCCTAGGTGACGTGGTTCGCACTCGATCGCCGGGGGCGGGCGCGGCTAGGCTCAGGAGATGGTCCTCGAGTACGAAGTCGACGGCGGCGTTGCCGTTGCCACGCTGAATCGTCCGGACGTCCTCAACGCGTTCAACGACGAGTTGGGACACGCGTTGGTCGACGCGGTGCGCAAGGCATCGGACGACGAGGCCGTTCGCTGCATCGTCATTACCGGTGCGGGCCGGGCGTTCTCGGCCGGCGAGGATCTCGGCGCGCTTGCCGAGGGATACAAGGCTGGCGAGGTGCCCGATCTCGGTCGAACTCTGGTTGATCGCTATAACCCGCTGATCCGAGCGATCCAGGCGGCGCCGAAACCGGTCGTTGCCGCGGTCAACGGAGTTGCTGCTGGTGCAGGCGCAAGCCTTGCGCTGGCGTGCGATTTCCGTATTGCCTCCGAGCACGCAAAGCTCGTCCTTGCATTCATCAAGGTGGGTCTCGTGCCGGACTCGGGCGCGGTGTGGTTCCTGGCGAACATGGTGGGGGCCGCGCGGGCGTGGGAGCTTGCGGCCACGGGTGATCCTCTCGGAGGCGACGAGGCGTTGCGCCTCGGACTGTTCACGAAGCTTGTTCCGGCGGACGAGTTCTCGTCGACGTGGCGGTCGTTCACGGCGGAGCTTGCGTCGGGCCCCACGAAGGCATACGCGCTGACAAAGCGACTCGTCCAGGGTGCCCCGGACCGTTCGCTGGACGAGCAACTAGAGGAAGAGGTATCCGCCCAGACCGAGGCAGGCCGCACGGCCGACCACCTAGAAGGCACGCAGGCCTTCCTCTCCAAACGCCGCCCCCAGTTCAGAGGCCGCTAACGCCGTTCCTTGTAGCCCACATCGCGGAAAACGCGCGTCTGGCTCCAAAGAACATCACCCGCCATCCTCGGGAAGAAGAGTGAGCGGGAGAACTCCTCGTCTCGATCGCGTCTCCGCCTCACGACGATTAGGACACTAGCCGGGTGCGGAAGGTTGCGCCGCTGGCCTCCAACCCCCGCACCTTCTTTGCGCACGATCGCTCGCTCAGTGATTGCTGGGACGCGAAGAGGCCGTCACGAAATCTCTCGGGCGGGCGGATGCGGGGAACGGATATCCTCGGGGCAAGGGTTCCGGAGTGTCAGGACGTCACAGATGTCTCACAAGGAGGTGCGGCCCGTGACCGACCCGCACGACTCGTTTCCGATCCTCGGGATCGACTATCTGCAGTTCTACGTGGGCAACGCGAAGCAATCCGCCCATTACTACAGGGCCCTCGGGTTCACGCCCATCGGCTATATGGGCCTGGAGACCGGGAGCCGCGACAGGACGTCGTGGGCCGTCCGGCAGGGAGACGTCACGCTCGTCTTCACGGGCGCGCTGACTGCCGACTCGCCGATAACCGACCACGTCAAGGCCCACGGCGACGGCGTTCATGACGTTGCGCTGCGAGTGCCGGACGCGGAGGAGGCGTACCGCGTTGCTCTCGAACGGGGGGCCACGAGCGTGTCCGAGCCGGAAGTGCTCGAGGACGAGCACGGAAAGATAGTCAAAGCCGCGATCGCTACCTACGGCGAGACGATCCACTCACTCGTCAGTCGCCAGGATTACTCGGGCGTCTTCTTCCCCGGGTTCCAACCAGTCGAGGCCGCCGACACGACCGGCTTCGGCATCAAGTACATCGACCACGTCGTCGGCAACGTCGAGCTCGGCAAGATGGAGGAGTGGGTCAACTTCTACGAGCGCATCATGGGCTTCACGGAATTGCGC
>JALZCA010000124.1 GCA_030863285.1 Actinomycetota bacterium
GCCTTGCTGTTGCCACCCCGCTGGATCGAGATCCGCTTCGGCTGCACCTCTTCCGAGTACGGGATCGTCAGCTCCAGCACGCCGTTGTCGTAGTTGGCGCTGATCCGCTCGACGTCCAGACCCTTGCCGAGAGCGACCTTCTGCGTGAAGTCACCGTAGAAGGTGCCGCGGCGGACGAAGCGAACGTCGTCGGCCTCGTACGGGAAGCCGCGCTTGCCGTTGATCAACAGCGTCGACTCCTGCATGGTGACCTCGACGTCGTCCGGGTTGACGCCCGGGAGGTCCATGCGGATCACGAGCTTGTCGTCCGCGTGGAAGACGTCGGTGGGCACGTCGTGGGCCGTCGTCGGCCACTGCATCGCGGGAGACGAGCCCCAGAAGCTGTTGACGAGATCCTCGAAGGATCTGCGGGTGTCGGTGAGGCCGTTGCGCATTCGAGCACCTCCTTTTTGCTCTACGACCGCTGCTTCCTGACCTATCCGATCTGCTGCTTGCGCAGGGACTTTATAGCAAAACCTGTTGCCGCTGTCAACCCATAACTTGAGTCATTACGACTTAGATCATCGACGCTGAGGTCAGGAGCCCAGCCGAGCTATTCCGAAGGCGTCGAGGACCCTGCGCTCCCAGATCGTGGAGTAGGCCTCTCCCCGGGCTCCCCGATCCGTGCAGTGGGCGAGTTCGTGGGCGAGGATCACCGCCCAGAACTGCCGCAGGGTGGGCGGCGGGTGGGGCAGCCGGCCCTCGGAGTAATAGATCTCCTGGCGGGCGACGTCGCGCTTCAGGGCGAACGAGAAGATCATCACGTCGCATACGTAACCCGCGTGACGGCCGAGGCGGACGTTCCTTATCGCGTTCGCGAGGTGTCCGTCTGGCGGCACCCGCCCGGGGCCCGGCCGGGTAGAGACGATCACGGTCTCGACCTCCCTGGTGAGCCTCTTCCAGAAGCCGAGTCGCTTTAGGTCGGCCACGGCGCGCTCCACCGAGCGACGGTCCGCACGGTTCAGCGCGAGGTTGCGCACGGGAACGCCGCGAGTTCGCTGCGGGCGCGTCCGGTCCCTCTCGCGCATCCGGCGCTCGTCGCGCGGCTCGCGGTCTCCCGCGTCCGCCCGTGGACCCGCGCGCCCGATGGGCGGACGCTCGCGCGCGTCGTCACATGCACCGAGGACAAGGACCGCGCAAGCCAAAGCGATCGCCACCCGGCCGCGCATCAGTAACCTGCCTCGACGTCGACGAGACCCTCCAGCTCGCGCCCGGCCGCAAAGTGAGCCACGTTGCGTGCAACCAGACGGGTGAGCTCGGGCAGCGCCATGTCCCACGTGTTCGCTACGTGCGGCGTGATGATCGCGTTGTCGAGCTCCCACAGCGGGTGTCCGTCGGGCAGCGGCTCGGGCTCGGTGACATCGAGCGCCGCACCCGCCACCGCGCCCGTTCGCAGCGCATCGACCAGCGCGGGAGTGTCGATCAACGCGCCGCGTGCGACGTTGACGATCCACGCGTGGTCCGGCAACGCCTCCAGCACCTGTGCATCCACGACTCCTATCGTCTCCCGCGTGACCGCGGCAGCCAACACCAGGTAGTCGGCTCGCCCTGCCACTTCGAGCAAGCGATCTGCAGTGACCGTCGCGAGCGCTCCCTCGAGCGGACGTCCGGATCGGTTCACGCCCACGACGCGCGCGCCTAACGGCGTCACCATCGGAACGAGCGCGCGTCCGATCCCGCCCGTGCCGAACACGACCAAGGTCTTGCCGTCGAGCCGCACCTCGGGCCGCCCCATTCCCGCCGGCTCCCACTTGCGGTTCCGAGCGTGGTGATGGATGAAGCGAGCGGCCGCCAGCATCAACGCGAGCGCGTGCTCGGCGCAGGCCGGACCATAGATGCCCTTCGCGCACGTCCACGTCCGGTTGGGATCGATCGCACCGGCTTCGGCGAACGACTCGATGCCGGCGAACGGCAACTGCACCCAGCGCGCCGGGCTCGTCGCCAGCGTCTCCTTCAGCCCCTCGGGGTCGGCGGGGTTTGTCCACACGAGCCCGTCGGCATCCTCGGGTTCGACGACCCGCCCACCCGCGTCTCGGACCGCGGCGACAAAGCCGTCTTCGGCGAAGGGGGCGAGCGCTATGCCCGGCGCTGCCACTTCTGTCTCAGAGGAGGGGCTCGTGGGCCTGGTGAACGCGCCCGCCGCCGCAGGAAGGACAGCGAACCTCGGCCTGGTCGTGCGCGGGAAAGACGTCGCCGCACGCTTCGCACTTGTAGACGACGAAGTCGTCGGGCGCGGCCCCCGTCATCACTTCTTGTCTTTCATAAAGCTCGCAACCGTCTCCGGCAGCCCCTCGTCCAGGGTGCGCGGCGAATAGCCGAGCTCTCGGCGCGCCTTCGCGTCCGTCGCCCAGTAGGTGACGCCGTCGGCAGCTTTGATGATCTCGCGGAGGTTGGGCGGGATGCCCATGAGCCGAGTCACCAGCGGAGCGATCGGGATCGATGCCTTGACCATGAAGGGCGGAATCGTCACCCGCGGCGGTTTCGTTCCCGCTATCGCCGCAGCCTTCTTGACCACCTCGCCCACCGTGGTGATCTCTCCGCCCAGGACGTACGACTCGCCGACCGATCCCTTGTCGTGAGCCAGGATGATCCCGTCGCTGATGTCGTCGACGTGGCCCATGTTGAAGCCGACGTCGGGAAACGTCATGAACTTCATCTTGCCGAGCACCATGTCGGCCAAGATCGCCCCCGCGTCTGAGGTATCGCCCGGCCCGTAGACGCCTCCGGGTTGCACGATGACGATCGGGGCCCCCTGCGCGACCCTCTGCTCCGCGATCTCGTGCGCCTTGTACTTGGTCTCGTCGTAGCACGAGAGCCAGTCGCCGGGCAGGCGTTTGTA
>JALZCA010000148.1 GCA_030863285.1 Actinomycetota bacterium
CCGTGGGACATGATGAGCCGCGGGACGTTCAACGGTCCCGGCGGTCCGTTCGAGCGCTGGACTATTCCTCCGCGTGAAGGCGGGACAATGGGATCCCACCACATGATCCGCAACAAGCTTCGGCTTGGGTTCATCCCACCGAGCGAGGTGCGCACGATCACTCGGAGCGCGCTCGACGCAGCCGGAATCGTCAGGACTCGGATCCTTCAGCGTGAGTCGCCACCTTTGACCGCGGACGCTCCGCCTTCGCCCGCGGACCCGCAGAACCACATCTACAGCGGGATGCGCATCGTCCTTGGCGAGGATCAAAGAACTTGCGACTACTCAAAACCGAAGTGCGACGGCGGCAACTACGACAACTACGACATCGAGGTCGTCAATCGTCAGGGTTTCGACTCGTTCATTCCGGACCACGGCGTTTTGATCGCCAAGACGAAGAACGGCGATGTACCCGCGCCGTTCATCTGGGTGATCGACTCGCACCCGAAGAACCTCAAGAAGGTCGACTACGTGCGAGCCGATGGCGAGAAGTTTCGTTACACGGTCGGTGACTACCGGCAGCTGTCGGACGCCGCCTTCCACGCGGGAACGGGACCCGGCGTTCGGAACCGTCACAAGGACAAGGCGAACGGTCTCGCGTTCTACATCCTGAAGAAGGGCAGGCTCGGCAAGGGTAAGAACAGGCGTCTGACGTACACCGTCGCAGTCCAAAGTCTCACCGCCCCCGACGTGCCTTCCCCTGCGGAGGTATCGAAAGGAAAGGGAGGTCTGCGTCGCGGAGAGGTCAAGCGCGTGATCTTCAATGTCACCAACACCGGCGTCCAGAACGCGGTCTACCAACTGTCGGTCGAGCGCAAGGGCAAGGTCAAGACTCGTTTGCTCAACGACTTGCGCTTCATCCGAGCCGGCGACACGGTGAAGGTGCGGGTGTGGGGTAAGAAGCTGGGACGCACTGCTTCGATCGAACTGAAGGCGCGCGAGCTCTAGGTCTTCCGAGGATGCCGGCGCAACGATCGACGCGCGGGCTGTGCGAGCTTCATAGGCGCGGTCGGGGGCCGGTCGGGCGATTCACGAACGTGCTAATCTTGGCCCTTCGGATTCCTCCCCCCGCAGTCGGACCCTTCTGAAGCGCGTTCGGCGGGGCCGAGACGAAGCGAAAGGGTCTGCTGTGAACAGGCAGTACAAGCGGGAGATGAAGAAGCAGGAGCAGAAGAAGAAATCTGCTCCGCGTCCCACGCCGAAACCGGCGGCGGCTTCCGCCACGAAGCAGAGAACCAAGCCGCGGCAGTTCGTCCGAGAGGTCGTCGCGGAACTTCAGAAGGTGGCGTGGCCGACGCGCCAGGAGGTCGTGTCGTACTCGATCGTCGTCCTGGTCAGCTCGATCGTCATCGCCGCCATCATCTTCGTGCTGGATTACGCCTTCACGAAGGCGATCCTCACGCTATTCGGGATCGAGACATGAGCGAGACAGAGACACAACGCACCGAAGAAGGCGGCCAGCCGACCGCTGAAACCGCGGAACCCGCGGCGGACGCGTGGGGCGCAGGGCTCACCGAGGGCGACGCCGAGGTCACAGAAGGCGCCACCGACTCCGCAGAGGTCACCTCAGCCGAGGAGTCTGGGACTACCGACGCGTCGGGGGCTACGGAAGCGCCGGTCGATGAGGCCGCGGACGCGCCTGAGACAGCTCCGGTCGGCTCGAGCGTGGACGGCAGCCCGACCGCACAAGAAGCCGCGGCAACACCGGTGGAAGCTCCCGCCGACGAGGCGCCGGGAGACGACGAGGCGGGCGACGCCGACACCTACGAGCTCGAGCACGTTCCACCCACCGAGCGTCCCGGCGATTACTACGTCATCCACACCTACGCCGGTTACGAGAACCGCGTCAAGACGAACCTCATGTCGCGTATCTCGTCGATGAACGTCGAAGACCGGATCTTCGAGGTCGTCATCCCGATGGAAGACGTCATGGAGATCAAGCAGGGCAAGAAACAGGTCGTCCAGAAGAAGGTCTTCCCCGGATACCTGCTCGTTCGCATGTACCTCGACGACGACTCGTGGTACGTCGTTCGGAACACGCCGGGAGTGACCGGGTTCGTGGGGTCGGGCGCCAAGCCGACGCCGCTCTCGGACCGCGAGATCGACCGCATCCTGCAGGTCAAGCCCGACGACAAGAAGAAGCTGCGGCCCCGGCTCGAGTTCGAGGAGCAGGAGAGCGTGCGCGTCACTTCCGGTCCCTTTGCGAACTTCACCGGCACGATCTCCGAGATCAACGTCGACCAGTCGAAGCTCAAGGTGCTCGTCAACATCTTCGGACGAGAGACGCCGGTCGAGCTCGGCTTCGACCAGGTCGCAAAGCTCTAGGAGGACACACGAATGGCATCAGGAGGCGGTCGCCGCAAGAAGGTGACCCAGGTTCTCAAGCTCCAGATCACCGGGGGCCAGGCCACGCCGGCCCCGCCGGTGGGACCGGCGCTCGGTCAGGCGGGCATCAACATCATGGAGTTCTGCAAGCAGTACAACGCTGCGACGCAGAACCAAACGGGGACGGTCGTTCCCGTCGAGATCACCGTCTACGAGGACCGCTCGTTCTCGTTCATCACGAAGACGCCGCCGGCCGCGGTGCTGCTCAAGCAGAAGGCGGGGCTCGACAAGGGCTCGTCGGTTCCGAACCGGGACAAGGTCGGGACCGTGTCGCGCGATGACGTGCGCGAGATCGCGGAGACGAAGCTTCCCGACCTCAACGCGAACGACGTCGATGCCGCAATGAAGATCGTGGAGGGCACCGCCCGCAGCATGGGCATCACAGTCAGCAGCTAAAGCACCTAGTTCGTGGGAGGCGGCGCCTGCGCCGTCGAAGACCACAAGGAGGAACACGATGAGCGGCAAGGGCAAGAGGTACCGCGAGGCGTTCGAGAAGATCGACCGCGACAGGCGCTACCCGCCGAGCGAGGCGCTTCGCCTGCTCAAGGAGTTCCCCTCGACAAAGTTCGACGAGACGGTCGAGGTTTCCATCCGCCTCGGAGTGGATCCCCGCAAGGCCGACCAGATGGTGCGCGGCGCGCTGTCGTTGCCGAAGGGAACCGGCAAGGAGACCCGAGTCGCGGTCTTTGCCAAGGGCGAGAAGGCGACGCAGGCGCGCGATGCGGGAGCCGACGAAGTCGGCGACGAAGACCTCGCCGAGAGAATCCAGGGTGGGTGGCTCGACTTCGACGCCGCCGTTGCCTCTCCCGACATGATGCCCGTCGTCGGTCGTTTGGGCCGCGTTCTCGGTCCCCGCGGATTGATGCCGAACCCCAAGTCGGGCACCGTGACCGACGACGTGGCGAAGGCGGTGCGAGACCTCAAGGGGGGCCTGGTCGAGTACCGGACCGACCGCAACGGCAACCTGCACCTCATCATCGGGAAGAAGTCGTTCCCGCTCGAGGACCTCGCGGAGAACTACGCGACGGTGATCGACGAGATCGTGCGCGCCAAGCCGGCCGCAGCAAAGGGCCGCTACCTAAAGAGCATCACGCTGACCACGACAATGGGCCCGGGCCTCCGCATCGACCCCTTGAAGCCAAGAGACCTGGACCTAGAAGGCGAACCAACCGCCCAAGCCTCCTAACGACCCGCCCGGGTCGGGCGTTGAGACGCCCACGTGACCGATCTCGTCACCCCCGGCTGCCAGGGGGACGATCCAGCGGTAGTCGCTTGAGGTTGGGACATTTGGTTGCGCCTGGCGCCACTTAGCGTCCCAACCTCGTCTAGACGGAGAGTCGCGGGGACAGGACGTCGCCAACGCGCCGGATGAGGAGCTGGGGGTTGTCTTGCAGCGACCGCCACGTACCGCGCAGGACGCGCCACCCCCAAGCGACGAGCGCGTTGCTGCGTTCGATATCGGCCTCCCATGCCGCTCTTCCCCCGTGGAACCGCCAGCCATCTAGCTCGACCGCCAGCATTTGCTCCGGATAGGCGAAGTCAATGAGGTAACGCTTTCCTTCGTTGGCGACGGGGTGCTGGAGGAGAGCAGGCGGTAGTTTGGTTCGTTCCGCTTCTTCTTGGTAGCGCATCTCCAAGACGCTCCGAGGCAGGAGATCTCTACCGTCGAACTCGTCCAAAAGGTGGCGCAGTCTTCCGCAGCCGACGCGGCCCCTTGGGCCCAGCCTTTCCAACTGACGGCGGATCCGGTCGATGCCGCACAACTCGGTGACGAGGGCCTCGTCGACGAGATCGCGCAGGCCTTCGGCGTCGAGGCTTGCGCCGAGATCGATGACTGTTCTCGCAGGTGTCGTCACCCGCAAGTTGCCGATTCGGCATAGAGCGCCGCTCTCCCATCTCAGGACGCGGTGAACAATC
>JALZCA010000188.1 GCA_030863285.1 Actinomycetota bacterium
GCGAAGATGCTCGTGTCACCGGTCAACCTCCTGTGCATGGACGAACCGACGAACCACCTCGATATGTGGAGCCGCGACGTGCTCGAGGAGGCGCTACAGGAGTACTCGGGCGCGCTCGTGTTGATCACGCACGACCGTCACCTCATCCGCAGCGTCGCGAATCGCATAGTCGAGGTCGTCGAGGGCCGCGTGACGAGCTTCGAGGGCGATTACGACTACTACCTCTCGAAGAGGCAGCCGTCCGAGCCCGACGCGGCTGCGCCCGTGGACAAGACTCCGTCCCCGCCCGGCGTGGGCCCCAAATCGAAAGAGCAGAAGCGTGCCGAGGCCCAGGCACGGGCGCGCACGAAGACGCTCAGGGACCGCGTGCGCAAGATCGAGGAGGAGCTCGAGAAGGTGGGCGCCGAGCTCGGCGCGATCGAAAAGGAGTTCGCCGATCCCGACTTCTATGCGACGCGCGACGACGTGGCCGAGGTCACGCGCCGTTACGAGTCACGCAAGCGCCGAGTCGAGAAGCTCGAAGCGCAGTGGGCCGAGGCGGTGGAAGTGCTGGAGTCCGAGGCAACCGGCTAGTTCGACTACGCGGTCGCCGTGCGTTCAACGCGCGCGTTCAGCTCCTGACCGCGCACCAGATCGGCGGGACCGACGAGACCGACCAGGCCGGTGTCGTCGAGGACGAGGATCCACCCGGGAGCACAGCGCGCCGGGCGCGCCAGGACCTGGTCGAGCAACTCCTCGGGACGCGCAACGGCGACGTCGCCGATCCGGCACGCAACCTCGCGCAGCCGGACGGTCGCGGGGTTGCGCAGCGCCAGACGCGCGACGGCAGTGGAGTTCGCGAGACCCGTGGTGGAGCCGTCTATCTCTCGCAGTGGGAAGGCTTGCTCGGCGTGGCCGGCGGCGAACTGAAGGAAGGCGTCGACGGTCATCCACGCGGGTGCCGTCGGTGGAGAAGCGTTCATGACGTCTCGCACTCGGACGTTGCCGAGCGAGCGCTCTATGGGAACCGGCGCCTCCTCGGAACGGGCGGCGTTGGACAAGAACCACCCGAGGAACACCAACCACAGGCCCCCGGTCGGATCACCGACCGATGCTTCGACGAGGCCGGCGCACATCAGTAGGAACGCGAACCCCTGGCCGGTGCGCGACGCAATCCGGGTTGCACGGGCTCGGCCGGTTCGACGCCAGAGCAAGGATCGCATGATGCGACCGCCGTCCATCGGGAACGCGGGGATGAGATTGAACAACGCGAGCATGAGGTTGATGCGTCCGAGCCACAAGACCACCGAGGCAACGATCTCGGGAGCGCCCGCCGCATCAAGCAGTCGGCCGCCGCCCCAGCCGAGGCCCGCGATCAAGAGGCTCATGAGGGGGCCGGCGGCAGCTATGCGCAACTCGGACTTTGCGGTCATGTCGTCGCCGCGGATGCGCGCCACTCCGCCAAAGAGCCACAGCGTGATCCCTTCGACGCGCACGTCGAGTCTTCGTGCTACGAGCGCGTGCGCCATCTCGTGCGCGAGGAGGCATGCGAAGAACGCCGCCGTCGTGATGAGCCCTGCGGCCCAGTAGAAGACCGTCGAGCGGTTCGGGAAGTCGCTGGGGAACTCGTACACGGCGAAGGTCCACGACAGCAGCCCGACGACGATGAGCAGGCTCCAGTTGAACCCGATCGGAATCCCCGCGATGCGCCCGAGCGGGATGGTCTTACTCACGGCCTGCGACGGCTGGACATGTTCACGCTCGAACCAGTGTCGCACGCACGCAGAAGAACGAGCGCGGTAATCTGCGTCCAGGGAGAGCCGGGAAGCCTGGTCGGCACGTCCATAGCGCGCGACCGGAGAGACATGAGCAACGACCCGAGCGACCCGACCATCCGTGACAAGGTCCGCCCCCGGGTGCGGCGCGCGCTCAGACCTCTGCGGGAGTTCATCGCGACCGAGAGCGCGGGAGCGGTCGCGCTTGTCGTCGCGGCGATCGCCGCTCTTGCGTGGGCCAATTCGCCGTTCTCGGAGTCCTACGAGACCCTGTGGGAGACCAAGCTCTCCATAGGTGTAGGCGACGAGGCGCTGTCACTCGATCTTCGTCACTGGGTCAACGACGGGCTCATGACGTTGTTCTTCCTCGTCGTATCGCTCGAGATCAAGCGCGAGTTGGTCCACGGCGAGCTTCGAGGCATCCGGCGCGCCGCCCTGCCGGTCGTCGCCGCCATCGGGGGCATGGTCGTCCCCGCGTCGATTTACTTCGCGTTCAACCCGACCGGCGCTGCCGCGTCGGGCTGGGGGATCCCGATGGCGACCGACATCGCCTTCGCGGTCGGGCTGATCGCGCTCGTCGAGCCGCGGCTGCCGCAACCCGCCAAGGTGTTCCTCTTGAGCCTCGCGATCGTCGACGACATCGGAGCGATCTTGGTGATCGCGTTGTTCTACTCGTCGGCCCTCGACCTCGGAGCGCTCGCGCTTGCCGCCGGAGGAGCGATCCTGATCTACGGACTGCGTCACCTCGGGGTCCGCTGGGGGCCCGTGTACGGGACCTTGGGCGTGCTGGTGTGGTTCGCGACGCTCGAGTCCGGAGTCCACGCCACGATCGCGGGCGTCGTCATCGGTTTCCTCACGCCGGTGCGCCCGGCGTTCGAAGATGGATGGGAGCGCCTCAAAGCCGGTGCCCAGAAGCTCCTGCAGCAGCCAACCCCGCAAGAGGCCCGCGCCGCGAAGGCGCGCGCACGAGAGGTCGTTGCGCCGGGTGAATGGGTCGAGCACTTGCTGCATCCCTGGACGAGCTTTGCGATCGTCCCGCTCTTCGCGCTTGCCAACGCGGGCATTGCCGTCGATGCGGGAACCTTTGGCGACGCGCTTGGGTCCCCGGTCGCAGTCGGGACGTTCTTAGGGCTGGTGGTCGGCAAACCGCTGGGTATCTGCCTCGCCACCTTGCTCGCGGTTCGGGCCGGGGTAGCGAGTCTGCCGGAGAACACTACGGTCAAGCAGATGGTCGGCCTCGGCACGCTTGCAGGCATCGGGTTCACCGTTTCGTTGTTCATCGCCGAGCTCGCTTTCGAAGAAGCGACGCTCGTGAGCGAGGCCAAACTCGGCATTTTGTCGGCGTCGCTCGTCGCCGCCGTCGTCGGAGGGGTGTTGTTGCAGAGACAGCACGACAGGCGCGGGAGAATCAGCGGGTGACCTCGGCGCGAGCGTCGTTCGGCCCCGCCACGGCGGCGTGGCTCGAAGGCGCCTTCGAATCTCCCACCGCGGCCCAACAGGGCGCGTGGAGCGCGATCGGGTCGGGCAGGAACGCGTTGGTCGTCGCCCCGACGGGGTCTGGCAAGACGCTCGCCGCGTTCCTCTGGGCCATCGACCGTCTGGCGGGACGACCCCGGCCCCCGGCCAAGGAGCGGCTGGCCGTGCTCTACGTGTCTCCCCTCAAGGCGCTCGCGGTCGACATCGAGCGCAACCTGAGATCGCCGCTGTATGGGATCCGCGCGACCAGTCAGCGGCTCGGGCTCCCGCCGCCGGAGATAAGCGTCGGCGTGCGCACGGGCGACACGCCGGCCGACGAGCGCCGCCGGTTTCAGAACCATCCCCCCGACATCTTGATCACCACGCCGGAGTCGCTCTTCTTGCTGTTGACGTCACAGGCGCGCGGGGCGCTCAAGTTCGTCGAGACGGTCATCGTCGACGAAATCCACGCGATCGCCGGCAGCAAGCGCGGCGCGCACCTCGCGTTGAGCCTCGAACGCCTCGACGCGCTGGCCGGACGACCCGCCCAGCGCATCGGGTTGTCGGCCACGGTGAGGCCACACGACGAGATAGCGCGCTTCCTCGGCGGGCGTCACGAGGTCGACCTCATCGCCCCTCCGGCCGAAAAGAAGTGGGATCTGAGAGTCAAGGTGCCGGTCGAGGACATGGCTGCGCTGGGGGAGCCCACCGGAGACATCCATTCCGGGTCTGCCGCGGGGGCCGAGGAGCGCACGAGCATCTGGCCGCACGTCGAGGCCGAGCTGCTCGAGCTGATCCGCGCCCATAACTCGACAATCGTCTTCGCCAACTCGCGCCGTCTCTCCGAACGGCTTTGCGCCAGCCTCAACGAGCTTGCGGGTAAAGAGGTTGCCCGCGCCCATCACGGGTCGGTTGCGCGCGAACAGCGCACGATCATCGAGG
>JALZCA010000199.1 GCA_030863285.1 Actinomycetota bacterium
CGCTCCCACCGCCTTGCACATCTCGACGCCGCGGCGGATCTTCTCGAGCGGGTCGACTCCCCAGATGTTCTTCGTGATGACGAGAAACGGTCCGTGGATCGAGGCGATCCGAAGGCCCCGTTCCTGAGCCAGCCGCCCCGGGATGTCCGCGTCGTGGGTCTTCGGGTCGCGCGTCACCATGATCTCGATCTCCCGAAAGCCCGCTTCGGCGAGCGCGTCCATGGCGTGCTCGAGCTCGTAGGCCCAAAAGGGGCCGGTAGAGCACTGGATGCAGGGGGTGTCGGGTTTCGACATCGCGACATCGTCGCACGGCGGCGATCAGCCTCTAGCTGCTGCGATTCGGGTCAATGTCGCCAGATGGCGGGCGGGTCGCGGCACCGTAGGCGGGGGCGTGCCTCGAGGTTACACCGGGCGCGGGTGCGCCCCCGGAGAGCCGGGGGCGCGCCTGAGAGTCTCGAGAGAACGGGCCGGCTAGGGGCGGGCTGGGAGGCTCGTTGCGCACCGCCTGGGCGGGCGGCGCTGGTCGTCCCATCCTTCTCCGACTCACCTAATGCTTCGTCTTCTCCTGGAAATTCTTGAGAGACACTTTTCGCGAATCGCCCTTTCGCGCTCGCGATTCGGCCCCGCCGCGGAGCCCGGCGCGCCCACCGTCGCCTCAGGCTTTACCGTGCGTTAGCAAGTGCTTGCAAGAGTTTGCAGAAAGGCGTCCCGGTGCGATAATGACGTCATGAACGTCTCGGATCTCGTGCGGGCGGCCGCGAGCAGTTCGGGAACCAAGGTCGCCCTTGTCTACGGCGAGCCGGCCGCGGACCGAGAGCTCACCTTCGAGCAGATCGATGCCGAGGTCGACCGAGTGGCCCGCGGCCTTGCCGACCGGGGCGTCGGACGGGGCGAGCGCGTTGTCATCGCGATGCCAAACGTGCCCCATTTCGTCTTCGCCTACTTCGGGGCGCTGCGCGCCGGTGCGGTCGCGGTACCCCTCAATGCGATGCTCAGCGGCCCCGAGATCACCAACGTCCTTGAGGACGCCGAGCCGAAAATCGTTCTCACGGCGGGGTCGGCGGGCAGAGTGGCGGCGCAGGCGGCCGCCGAGCTCGCGATCCCGACGGTGGACGCGACGTCGTGGGACGAGCTCGGTTCGCTCGGCGGGCGCTTCGCGGCCGCAGCCGAACCGGATGACATCGCGGTTCTCGCGTACACCTCCGGCACCACGGGAAAGCCGAAAGGCGCGATGTTGTCGCACGGCAACCTGCTCGCCAACCTCGAACAGCAGTCCCGCATCCCCGAGGACCGCGTCACCCCCGACGATGTCTTGCTGCTCGTCTTGCCGCTGTTCCACATCTTCGGCCTCAACGTCCCATTGGGACTTTTGATGAAGAACGCCGCGAGCGGGGTCCTGCTCGAACGCTTCGAACCGGTGGCAACGCTGCGGGAGGTCGAACGCCACAAGATCACGATCCTGTTCGGTGCCCCGCCGATGTACGCCGCGTGGGCGACGACTCCCGGTGGGGATCAGTACGACGTCTCGAGCGTGCGTCTGGCGGTTTCGGGGGCCGCGCCGATCGCACCCGAAGTCATCAACGCGTTTCGCAGCATGTTCGGCATCGAGATAGACGAGGGCTACGGGCTCACCGAAACGGCTCCCACGCTCACCTCGAACCGTATGCAGCCGCGCCCTAAGCCCGGTTCGGTCGGTGCGCCGCTGCCCGGCGTCGAGCTGCGCATCGTCGACGAGGCCGGTAACGACGTCGAGCTCGGAGATACCGGCGAGATCGTCGTGCGCGGACCGAACGTCTTCAAGGGTTACTGGCGTCAGCCGGAGGAGACCGAGCGCGTCTTCAGCGACAACTGGTTCCACACGGGCGACATCGCGGTGCAGGACGAGGAGGGCTACATCTATCTGGTCGACCGCAAACGCGACCTCGTCATCGTGTCGGGCTTCAACGTCTTTCCATCGGAGGTCGAAGCCGCGCTGCTGGAGAACCCCAAGGTCGCCGAAGCAGCCGTCATCGGCGTCCCCCACGAGTACCGAGGCGAGACGCTAAAGGCTTACGTCGTCCTCGAAGAGGGAGCCGAGACGACGCAAGAGGAGTTGCTCGCAGACGTGCGCACCCGGCTCGCGCGCTTCAAGCTTCCGGAGACGATCGAGGTCGTGTCCGAACTGCCGCACTTGCTGACCGGCAAGGTCTTGCGGCGCGCGCTGCGCGCGGACGACGCGGTCCCCGCCACGCCGGCCGGCTAGACGTTCTCGTTAGCGCCGTGGAACGCGGCGCCCCGTTTTCTCTGAGAGTTAAGCGACGCCTCCACTACGACTCATGCCTCGTTGCGCGCTCGCCCCGCGCAGCGGATTCTCTCGAGTGCATCGGGACGAAGTATTCGCAAGGTCCGGCCGCGGTAGTCGACGAGGCCTTGCGCCTTGAAGCGCCGCAGCGTCTTGCACGCGCTCTCTCGGCACATGCCCGCGAGGCTCCCGAGGTCTTGTTGCGCCAGCGGCAGGTCCATCTCGATAGCGCCGCTGTCCATCCTCCCCAGCAGGTCCGCGAGATCGAGAAGGCGACCGGCTAGGCGCGCGGGTACCTCGCTCGATGTGCGCTCGAGCGCTGCGTCACACATCCATCTCAACCTGCGTCCGAGCTGACGCGCCAGCTCGAGCATCGCAGTCGGGATGCGTTGCAGGACCTCGACGAAGAGTTCGGCGTCGACCCCGTAGACGGTCGTCCGGACCGCGGCAATTG
>JALZCA010000216.1 GCA_030863285.1 Actinomycetota bacterium
ACGCGTCCTGGGGCTGTGCTGGCCGGAGTCGACCGTGCTTGCGGCCAAGGACGCCGGCGCTGAGGCGCTTGCGGTCGATTGCACCGATCCGATCGCGGTGCACGACGCGGTCGCCGAGGCGTTCGAGGGTTCCTATGCGGACCTCGTTTTCGTCTGCGCCAACGTGCCCGGTTGTGAGGGAGGAGCGATCCTGGCCACGGAGGACGGCGGGCGCATCGTGTTCTTCTCGATGGCGACGTCGTTCACGGCGGCGGCCCTGACGGCCGAGGGGCTCGGCAAGGCGTGTCGCATGATCATCGGCAACGGCTACGTGCCGGGTCACGCCGAACTTGCCCTCGACCTCGTGCGCGGCGACCCCCGCTTGCTGGAACGGTTCGCCCGATGACCACGACGCTCTTCAGAGGGGGCCGGATCCGGACCGGAGGCACCGACGAGGTCGATTGGGTCCTGGTCGACCGAGATCGCATTGCGGCGACCGGTCGCGGCGACGACGCGCCGGGAGCCGACGCGCTTGTCGATCTCGAAGGCGCAACGCTCGTGCCCGCTTTCTGCGACGCACACGTGCACCTGCCGGCGACCGGCCTGTACGCGCAGGGGATGGACTTCCGCGGCGAGCACCGGACCGACGCAATCCTCGCGGCGTTCGCCGACAAGGCGACCGATCCGTCGGCGCTGTTGTTCGGCGGTAACTTCGAAGACCCGCTCGACGAGCCGCTCGACCGACACGATCTCGATCGCGTGGTGGGGGAGAGGCCGGCGCTGCTGGCGCGCGCGGACATGCACTCGTGCATCGTGTCGTCGAAGCTGTTGGGAGGGCTCGATCTCGATGGCATCGAAGGCGTCGACCGAGCCGAGGACGGTGCGCCGACCGGGTACCTGCGCGAACGCGCGGCCGCCGAAGCGTGGCGCTGGTTCGACTCGCACATGACGGCCGACCAGCAGAGGACCGCCGTGGTCGCAGCCGCTCGTCTCTGCTACTCGAAGGGCGTCGCTGCAGTGCACGAGATGTTCGTCGTCGAGTGGCGCGGGTGGGATTCGCTCGACGTATTCCTTGCGACCGTCAAGGAGCTGCCTCTTCACGTCATGCCTTACGTGGCAACTGTCGAGGTCGATCGAGTGCGGGCGCTGGGGCTGGATCGCGTGGGCGGCGACTTGTTCCTCGACGGGTCGTTCGGCTCCCATACCGCGTGGTTGAGCGCTCCGTACGAATCGCCGCCGCCGAGCGGCTCGGCGCCTCACGGGACGCCCTATCGCAGCGACGACGAGCTGCACGATTTCTTCTCGGCCGCGCAGCAAGCCGGACTCCAAACGGGTGTGCACGCAATCGGCGACGCCGCCATCGAGCAGGCCATCGCGACGTGGGAGCGGGTGGCGGGCGAAGTAGGGATCGAAGCGGTAAAGCATCTCGGCCACCGCATCGAGCATTTCGAGTGCGCGAGCGACGACCACATCGAGCGCGCCGCACGACTGGGTCTGCGCGCGAGCGTCCAGCCTGCTTTCGACGCACTGTGGGGAGGAAGCGAGGGCCTCTACGCCCAGCGAATCGGTCGCGCGCGAGCCGCGCGCATGAACCGCTTCGCAACCATGCGGCGCAGCGGGATGGTCGTCGGGGCGGGGTCGGATTCCACCGTGACGCCGCTCGATCCGTTCCTCCAGATGGCGGCATTGCGAGCCCATCACGAGGAGCAAGAGCGCATGAGCGCGCTCGACGCGCTGCGCGTCCACACGAGCGGAAGCCATGCACTTGCGGGCACGTCGGATGCCGGAACGATTGCGCCGGGTATGAGCGCGCATCTCGCCCTGCTCGATCGGGACCCACTCGAGGTCGATCCCGACGAGCTCGTCAAGACCGAGGTCCTCGGCACCTGGATCGCCGGGGCACGAGTGTGGCGGGAAGACGAGACGCCATGAGCGGCGAGTTCGTGCGTCCCGTCGGCCGCTTGCGAGTCGACGAAGCGAGCGTTCGTGAGTGCCGCGACCTGGCGCGCGAGATAGCGCGCCCGATCGAAGAACTGGCAGCGTCGAGCACGACGGTGTCGATAGAGCGCTCTTGTTTGAGGCTCGTCGGGGTCGATGGGGTCCAAGGCGAAGGCACCGAGGCCGTCCCGATCCCGAACCGGGTCGTGGACGAGGTGCGGGGGGCGATCGGCCTCGAACGCGGGGTCCTCGTTCCGTTCTTCCATGCGGTCGAGGCCGGGTGCGGCGAGATACAAACCGCCGCCGAGCAGATCGCACGTCGTGAGGTGCGCCCCGAGTGGCCCGAGGGAATCGACCTCGAGATCGCGCTCGAGCGTGCCCGGCGCGAAGGGGCGACGGCGGTCGACCGCATCGCCGCGGCCGCTACGACGCGGGCCGAGAAGATCGCGCAGGTCGGGGATTCACGGAAGCCATGGCTCTACCTCATCGTTGCTACCGGCAACATCCACGAGGACATCCCCCAAGCGCAGGCGGCCGCGCGCGAGGGGGCCGACGTGATTGCGGTCATCCGCTCGACCGGGCAATCGTTGCTCGACTACGTCCCCTACGGCGCCACGAGCGAAGGGTTCGCGGGCACGTTCGCGACCCAGGAGAACTTCCGTCTCATGCGCGCGGCCCTGGACGAAGTCGGCGAGGAGCTCGGCCGCTACATCCGTCTGACGAACTACGCAAGCGGACTGTGCATGCCGGAGATCGCGGCGATGGCCGCCATGGAACGGCTCGACATGATGCTCAACGACTGCATGTACGGGATCATTTTCCGCGACATCAACATGCAGCGCACGTTCGTCGATCAGCACTTCTCCCGCATGATCCACGCGCTCGCCGGCATCGTGATCAACACGGGCGAAGACAACTACCTCACGACCGCCGACGCGGTGGACTCGGCCCACACGGTTCTTGCCTCGCAATTCCTAAACGAGAGACTCGCGCTCGCGGCGGGGTTGCCGGAGGAACAGATGGGCCTCGGTCACGCTTTCGAGATCGACCCCGCAGTCGACGACCAGATCCTGCTCGAGATCGCACACGCGCAGCTGATCCGCGAGTGTTTCCCGAATGCTCCACTCAAGTACATGCCGCCGACGAAGCACATGACCGGCAACGTGTTCCAGGGCTTCCTCTACGACGGGATGTTCAACCTCGTCGGCGCGCTGACCGGCCAAGACATCATCCTTTTGGGCATCATGACCGAGGGCATCCACACGCCGTTCTTGTCGGACCGCGACCTCGCGCTCGAGAACGCTCACTACGTCTTCCGGGGCGCCTCGGGTCTCGCCGGCGAGCTCCGTTTCGAGCCCGGCGGCAGCGTCGAGCGCCGGGCGGCCCAGGTGCTCGAGGAATGTCGGCAGATGCTCCACAAGGTCGCCGACATCGGCATGTTCGCCGCAATCGAGGCGGGCATGTTTGCCGACACGGTCAGGGAGAGAGACGGCGGCAAGGGCCTCGACGGCGTCGTCGCGCGCGCAGACGGCTACGTAAACCCGATCGTGGACCTGATCGACCAGAGAATCCGGAGATAGAAGTGGGCGAGATAAGGCCTTACGGCGACGAGACCGATGACGGGCAGGTGCAAGCGTCGTTCACCCTGCCGATTGCCGAGTCCGAGCGGGCGCGCCAGGCCGCCTTGAAGCTCGCGCAGAAGATGGGCTTGCAGCGTCCGCAGGTCGTTCACATGAAGGCGATGGGCCCGGAGTTCACCTTCTTCATCGTCTACGGACGAGCGATTCATCGCGTGGACCCCGACGAGATCGTCGTCGAGGAGAGAGACTTCCCGCTGCTGTCTTACCAGGAGGTCAACCGCCTCATCCGAGAACACCTCAAACGTCAACTGTCCGTGGTGGGCGCATGCACGGGCACCGACGCGCACACGGTAGGGCTCGACGCAATCCTGTCGATGAAGGGATTTGCTGGCGACCACGGGCTCGAATACTTCACCGAGATGCGCGTCACGAACATGGGGTCGCAGGTGACGCCGGGTGAGATCGTCGACACGACGCGTCGCGAGCAGGCCGACGCGGTGTTGATATCTCAGGTCGTAACGCAGCGCGACGCGCACATCCTCCACCTGAAGGAGGTGCGCGAGGCGCTGGTCGCCGCGGGACTGCGGGACGGCCTCGTCCTCGTCGGCGGGGGGCCGCGGTTCTCGCCCGAGCAGGCCGCCGATCTCGGCTACGACCGGATCTTCGGACGCGGAACGACGCCGAGCGACGTCGCGTCCTACCTCACCGCCGCAGTCCTTGCGAAACACGGAGTCGAGCTGAGCGCGGCTCCCGACCAGGCCTCGGTCGCGTGAGCGAGGCAATCGAGGCCGTGCACCGCCTGAGGCTCTCGCAGGTCGACGCGCACTACGGCGGCGACCTCGTCGCCGGCGGCCACTTGATGGAGCTCTTCGGCGACGTCGCCACGGAACTGTGCATCCGCTCCGACGGCGACGAGGGATTGTTCGCCGGCTACTCGAAGGTCGAGTTTCTCGCTCCGGTTTACGCGGGTGACTTCATCGAAGTCCGGGGAAAGATCACCCGGGTGGGGAACACCTCCAGGGAGATGGCCTTCGAGGTATTCAGGTACGCTCGTCGGCGACCGGCCGTGTCGGACTCGGCCGCCGACGTCGAGCCCGAGCCGGAGTGCGTTGCCAGAGCCACCGGCACGTGCGTCGTAAAGAAAGAGAAGCAGCGCAATAGCAGCTGAAGCCGCGTTCCGACTCGACGCGCGGCAGCGATCCTCTCGAGGATCGCGAGAACAACCAGCGATCCTCTCGAGGATCGCGAGAACAAAGGGGTGATGCCGTTGTGAGAAGGGTGGATGGCATCCGGGCAGTCACTTACGACTGCTGGGGGACGCTGCTGAAGGACCACGATTGGGAGGGCGCCATGGCTCGACGAGCAGGCGCCCTTTCTCGTTACCTCGATCTCGACGAAGCCGCGGCCAACGACCTCCTGCAAGAGGCGTGGGCCAAGCACGACGAGGCGTGGCGGCAGGTCGAGACCTTCGGCCCCGGACGGATGGCGTCCTACTGCCTCGAGAAGCACGGCATCGAGGACGACGAGGCGCTCGCGCAGCTCACACAGGAGTTCGAAGAGGCGAGCCTCGACGCGGGTGTCGACGCGGTCGAGGGAGCACTCGAGACGATCGAGGCGCTCGAGGAGAACAACATCCGCATCGGCCTCATCTGTGACACCGGCCTCACCCCCGGACGCGTCGTCCGCGAGCTGCTCGACAAGGTGGGGCTACTGAGTCATCTCGAGGTCCATTGCTTCTCCGACGAGGTGGGCGTCCCCAAGCCGGGCAACGACATCTTCGCCAAGGCACTGGCGGAGCTCGGCTGCCGTCCGCCGGAGGCAGTGCACATCGGCGACCTCCGACGCACCGACATCGCCGGCGCGCACGACATCGGCATGCACGCGATCCGTTTCCGGGGCGTCCACGACGATCGCAGCGACACGACCGACGCGCACATCGTGATCGACCGACATCAGGAGTTGCTGGAGATCATCGGGATCTCCTAG
>JALZCA010000217.1 GCA_030863285.1 Actinomycetota bacterium
GCGCGTCCTGCGCGAAACGCTCGACCGAACCGCCCCACCCGTTCCATCCGTCTGCGTGCGCGCCCGCGACCTCGAGCGCGTCGTCCGAGCGCCCTGCGACCCATATCGCCGGGCGCTGCGGGGGCCGGGGGCTGGTCGGCAGCACCTCGACCGACGCGAACTCGGTCCGCACGGTCGCGGAGCGCTCTCGCAAGGCCTCCGCGACCACACGCACGGTCGACTCGAGCTGCGCCAGACGATCCGCGCCCTCGTAGTAAGGGATCCCGAAGCTCTCGTTCTCCGCGCGGCTCAAGTCGTCACCACTTCCGATCCCCACCGTGACGCGACCGGGCGCTACCTCGCCGACCGTCGCGGCCATCTTCGCCAGCAGCGCGGGATGCCGCAGGGACGAGCGCGTCACGAGTGTGCCTACGTCCAGGCGCCTCGTCGTAGCAGCGATCCACGCAAGCGCCGTCCAGCACTCGAGAAACGGTCGCTCCTTGCCCCCGGCCAAAGGCCACAGGTGGTCGAAGACCCACACCGAATCGATTCCCGCGTCCTCCGCGCGCCGCGCCGAGGACGTGAACTTGTCGACGTCGTCGGTGAACTGAGGGAGCGTGACCCCGATGAGGACGTCGCTCACGTCGCGTTCACCATCAGGTAGCGGACGACGAACTCCGAGACGCCCGCCGTCAGCAGGGCGACGTAGTAGAGACCGGTCGCCGACTGAATCGATCGGATGTTGATGCAGCGCTTGGCCATCCACACGACCGCGCCGGTGAAGCCGAGCAACAAGACCCACGCGGCGAAGAAGACCGCTCCGAACGACTCGCCGAACCCGGGCAAGCCGAGAACGGCCCCCTCGGTCGACGCGTTGACCAGGCGACCAGCGCCGACGAGGCCCAGCACCCCGGTTGCGACGGTCGCAGCGATCGCCAATTGCGTGAGGCGCGCGAGCGCCCACGGTTTGAGGCCCGGCTGGTTCAAGTACCAGTGACCGAGCAGCATGCCGTTGGTCACCGCGCCGAGGAGAGCGGCTCCCGCGAGGAGCTCGATGGCCGCGAGAGCCTGCGGCCATCCCCCGATCTCGCCGGCGGCAATCGTGAGCGCCACGATGCCCGTCAACGCGGCAACCGCACCGATCACTACTCCGGGGAGGTCGGTGCGCGAGTACTGCACGAGGAGATAGAGCAGAGTGGTAACGCCGAACGCGATCACGCTCGCGCGGATAGCGTCGACCGCGGCGGCGTCGTTCGAGCGGAAGAACGCGATGACGATCGCGGTAAGGGCGATCACCCCCCAGGCGATGATGCGGAAATGTCCCCTGCGGACGACCGACCACGACTGCGTCCAAGCGGCCGCTGCGATCCAGCCCGCGGACCACTCGAGCAGGACCAGGCCGGCGACCGCGCCGGCTCCGCTCATGCTCGCCTCAAGAGATGCCGGTGCGAGGCCGCGAGCGACCTTCGTCCAGCATGTGGAACGCCAACGCCGCGGCGCCGAGGAGGCCGGCGTCGCCGCCGAGACTCGTCACGTCGACTCGCATCGGTCGTCTTCGTTGCGCGCTGGTCATCTCGTGAAGCTGGTCGCGCGCCGGGCCGAGGAAGGGCTCGCCCGCGAGCACCGCGCTCCCGCCGAGAACGATGACCTCGGGGTCGAAGAGGTTGACGACGTTCGACAGGCCGATGCCGAGGCTGCGTCCCGCTCGTCGAAGGACGCGACGAGCCGTCTCGTCGTACTCACGTGCGGCCTGCGAGACGTGCTTGCCGGTAATCGCCTCCGCGCTTCCGGCAAACGCGAGGATCGAGCTGTCGGGATCTTCGACGACTGCCTCTCGTCCCATCCGACCGATGGCGCTACCCGATGCAAGCTGCTCGAAGCAGCCGCGCAACCCGCAGGGACACTCGGGCCCGGAGGGATCGATGATCATGTGGCCGAGCTCGGCCCCCGCGCCGGTAAAGCCGCGCACGAGGCGTCCCTTGTCGATGAAGCCACTGCCGATCCCGGTGCCGATCGTCAAATAGGCGACGTAATCGGCACCCCGTGCGGAACCGAACGTCCGCTCGCCCAGCGCCGCCACATTGGCGTCGTTGTCGACGATCGTCGGCAAGGACGACCGGGCCTGGACGGCTTCTGCCACCGCGGGATCGTCGTAGGTGAGGTTCGGCGAGAAGGTGACCGAGCCCGTCGAGGCGTCGATGAAGCCCGCCGCACCCACTCCGACGCCGGCGATCTCTTGGTCCGATTGCGCCAGCAGCTCGTCGACGACGAGAACGATGCTCTTCGTCCCGGCAGTCGGGTCGGTCGGGCGCTCGAGACGAAGGGTCGTCGCCCCTGAGCGGTCGACGATCGCGCCGCGCGTCAGCGTTCCGCCGATGTCGACGCCGATCACGAAGCGAGCGTCGGGATTTGGGTGCATGTCGTTCACTTTCTCGTCAGATCAGAGTTGTGCCGGGTAACCGGCCGAGATCCCTATACAACGTCGATGCGGCGGACCTTCGCGCGGTCCTCGTCGTCCTGCGCAGATTCGCTGGGAGGCGTTCCCACCACCTTCTCGGCCTCCTCCAGCAGCTTTCCGGCCGCCGCAATCATCTCGCGCGCCGCCGCGGCGAGGTGGTCGAGGACCTCGGGATTCGTGTTGCGAACCACGGCGATCGTGGCGCAGATCGGACAATAGGAGCACTCGGCCGGGTGCTCGTGCCGTCCCGCGAACAAGTCGCTGTAGCGCGCCGCGCGCTCGTTATCCGCTTCCATCCGTGCCTTTCTCGAAGACGATCTCGAGCCGGTCGTCCCTCAGGCTCGCCTTGCCGATTCTTCGCGCCGCGAGAACCTTCGGAAGCATGATCGTACGACGATAGGGGCCGATCCGGACGAAGAGCTCGTCGGCCTTCGTCGACAGCTCGAGATCCTCCTTGCGTGCGAACGCGAGGTTGAGCGTCAGTATGTAGTCCTCGCCTCGCTTCACTATCGACATGGGGTCGTCGTTGAAGAGGACGTCGCCCGCGTCCCGCTCTGCGTACAGCTCCCGTCCCAGCGCCTCCAGCAGTTCGCGGCCTAGGACCTCCTGCTCGTGCAGACGGGCGGTGAGGATCGGAAGCGGCTCGAAAGCGTCGTGGATCGTCTCGAGGTGTTGCTTCTGGAGTTCCTTCCACCGGTCGAAATAGCCGTCGCGCACCTCGTCGGGCAGGAGTCGGTTCGCGATCACCGCGTCCACCCGGTACCCGAACAAATTGAGATAGGTGAACGTCCGCATGGCTTCCGCGATCACCATCTTCTCGGGGTTGACGACGAGGCGTATGGAGGTCGTCTCCGCATCGGTGAGCACTTGCCTGACTCCGTCGAGCTTGTCGTAGAAGCGCTTGACCGCGCCGTAGACGGCCTCGTCGGGCAGCGGGATGCTCGTGATCCTCTTGGCAACCGGCCGCAGGGCCCCCATCACCCGTCGCTCGATCGGGAAGATCCGCTCCATGTACCACTGGATGATGTCGGGCAGCGACAACAGCCGCAGCGTCTCGCCCGTCGGCGCGCAGTCGACGACGAGCGCGTCGTAAGGGCCCTCGGTGCTGTGCCGTTTGACATCGGCGAGCGAAAAGAGCTCGTCGAGCCCAGGGATGACCGAGAGCTCCTCGGCCTCGACCTCGGCCAGACCCGCCCAGTTCAACACCGCGATTGCGTGCTGCTGGATCTCGCGCCAGTTCTCCTCGAGCCTCCGTTGCGCGTCGATCTGCTCGGCCCACAAGTTCGGCGCGACCTCGACCGGCTCGGGACCGAGGTCGGTCGCGAACGCGTCGGCGAGCGAATGGGCGGGGTCGGTCGACATCAACAACGTCTTCTTGCCGGTCGTGGCGATCCGCAACGCCGTTGCCGACGCGATCGTCGTCTTGCCGACGCCGCCCTTGCCGGTGAAGAGGATGACCCTCATGTGTCGTTAGCTCTCGACGCGCTTCTTGAGGTCTTTGAGCGCGCTGCTCATGATCTGCTTCTCGGCTTGCCGCTTCATGAACCCCGGGATCGGGAAGCCGGGATCGACCGACAACTCGTAGGTGACGTCGGTCACGTCGTCGAACTCATCGAAAGTGTAGGACCCGCTGAGGGCCTTGACGTCGCCCTCCACCAGGTCCCAGGAGAATGACTCGGGCACGTTCGAGTAGTCATAGGCAAGCGTGTAGCGGATCGTCTTGATCTTCGCGTCGACCTCGTACCACACCTGCGTGGGCCATCCGTCGTCGTCTTGCTCGCGGATCTCGACCTTCTTGATGTTGGGGTTCCAATCGGGATACGCCTCGAAGTCCGTCGCGACCTCGATGATGTCGTCGGCAGACGCCTTGATGTCTATCGAGTCCTTCACCCGCTCCGCCATGTGATCTCCTCTGTGCCGATCCTCAGCCCGTCTCGTCCCGACGGTGGGGCCAGGCGCGCTGCGTGGCCCTGAAATAGCCGACGTTGATGCACTGCGTGCGGCCGATGTGCAGGGACGATAGCAACGGCTGGTGGACGTGTCCGAAGTACGCACGCCTCGGCTGCACGTCCTCGATGTAACGCAGGAGGTCGACGCTGCCCCTTTCCGACTTCCCCGCAAGCGTGTCGTAGCAGAGCTCGGGCACCGCCGGGGGGATGTGCGAGCACACCACGTCGACCTCGCCGAGCGCCTCGACCTTGGCCCTCATGTCATCCTCGCTGATCTCGCCGGCGACGTGGAGAGGAGTCGGAAGCGCTCCCCCGACGAAGCCGAAGCGCTCCCCCTCGAGGACCACGACGTCGCCGTCGACAAGCTTCACCGCAGGGCTGGCGCTCGCAAACCCGTCGACGATCGCCGGATTGTCGACGTTGCCAAGGATGAGGTAGGTCGGGTCCGGCAGGGCCGCGAAGACAGCCTCGTACTGCTCGACCACGCGCTTACCGATCTCGGCCCTGACCTCGTCCTCTCGACCTCTCGACCGCTCGTGCATGACGCGGCGGGCCTCTTCGACCTCCCCTGCGGTCCGCAGTCGCACGACGTGCTCGACCGCTTCGACCGAGAAGACCTCGGTCAGGATCCCGGTCATCGAGGTGTAGTCGATGAAGTTGATGAGGTCGCCGAGCAACACGAGCGAGGCACCCTCGGGAACCGCCTTTGCAAGTGCGTCCGAGGCGCCGTGGAGGTCCGAGACGACGTAGACCGACATGCGGGCAGACTACGCCGGGTGCTTCGGCCCGGAGGCAGACCAGGGACTGCCCGCCAGGGCCGCAGCTTGGGCGGCGGAGCGGATCGAGCGAACGACCATCATCGCGAACGGCGACCTCCGAGAACCGGCCGCGCCGGGATGGGTCTCGGGATCCACTTCGACCTCTTCCCCCGCGCCCGCCCGTCTCTCCAGGCTTCGGCCGTCGCTCGTCGGACAGCGGTTCACCGCCAACCCTGAGTATTGATTCACGACCCCCGAGTAAGGCAAGTTCGGGGTGCATTGCCACTTGAAACCGTAGCCGGCATCGAAGGGGACGGGATCACTTCCCTCAGTGCAATTCGGCGTGGGATGTACCTGCACATGTATGTGCGCGTAATCCCCGTTGGATCGCGCTGGCCATGCGACCGTTCCGATCCGTGACCCGGTCTGCACCCGTGTTCCGCTGGCAACGCGATTGCTCAAATGTCCTATCGCCACGCTGCCCCCCGTGTCGAAGTTGACGCAGACGAAGTCGTGGCCGCAACAGCCCGGCCACCTGTATGCAGTGCCCGCCGCCGGCGAGGTCACTTCCGATCCCGCCGAGGAGTACTTGCTCGCGCCCATGCACCCCTTTGGACCTGCCGAGCGCGGGTCGATCGATAAATCGAGAGCCGGAACACCTCCGTGGGTGATCTCTCCCCCATAGCCCTGGCACACGTACCACGTTTGATTCGGCGGGATCGGAAGGACAAAGGGGCGGGAAGAGCTCAGCCGACCGTAGGACGGACCGGCGGTGGACCCGCCCGGGGACAACACGAAGATCGACAGGATGGCGACGAGCAGAAGGACTCGCCTCAAGAACCTGCTCGCCTCGAGGGATCGGCAAAGTTTCTCGCGCGACCGCCCCGTCTCCAATTGCGGTCAGGGCGCGCGGCGTTCTCGTTGGCTGAGACCAAATAAGCCTCCGGTGATGGCTGGGGTGGTCGCTGAGGCTACTCGACCTCAACGGTTCCCGTCATCCCGGTGCCGTCGGGGAGGCCGTGCACACGACAGTAGTACTTGTACGTGCCCGGCTTGTCGAAGGTGAACTCGAATACATCCCCCTCGCCGAGGCACTTGTCCGTCGCCGTAGGGCTGCAGTCGGGGCTCGAGTCGAACGTCTCGTCGCTGGACGTCACCGAGTGAGGTTGATCACCCGTTTGTTCCCACACGATGGTGGTGCCGGCCGAGACGACGAGCCTCCGCGGTCGGAAGTCGGTGTCGATGACCTTGGCGGACGCTGTCTTGTTGCCGGCGTCATCTGAGTCTGGCTCCGTCCCAGTTGGATTGGGCGACGCCAATGGTTTCGGCGAGTCCGAAGCGTCATCCGTCTGCACCGCACGCCCATCCTCGGAAGCCTCTCGCCCTTCGTTGTTCGAGCAGGCCACGCCGGATAAGAGCGCGCTCAGGAGCAGGATCGTCAGCGTTCTACCGATGAGGCTCACAAACGGTCGTTCGGCCGCTGTTTGCTCGAGGGATTGGTGTAGGTCGGCCGAGGCGATTCCCGCGCCTCAAATCAATCCGCCCGGCGACCGGGTCACGAACCCTTCACATGAAGCGATCCAACAGAGGGT
>JALZCA010000036.1 GCA_030863285.1 Actinomycetota bacterium
GCTGGGATTGCTCTCCCTCGGGACGGTCCCGGCTGCCCTTGCCGGATCCATCTTCGGCGACTACTTCGAGGAGACGTTCGAGGACGCCGGCGCGGCGGCGCTACAGCTGCTGATCACCGCCGTGATCCTCGTCGGGGCCGAGCAGATCTTTCGGACACACGAGCGAAAGGCGGCCGAGAAGGGCGCCCGCCTCAGGACGATGGACGACATGAACTACGTCGACGCGGCCGCTATCGGGGTGGCCCAGGCGATCTCGATCTTCCCCGGCATCTCCCGCTCGGGGGCGACGATCGGCACGGGTCTCGCCCGCGCGATCGAACGGGCGCACGCGGCCCGGTTTGCGTTCCTGCTGGCGATCCCCTCGCTGCTGGGTGCGACGATCCTCGAGGTCCCGGACCTGGGCGGCACGACCCTGGGGGTCGCGCCGGCGATCGCGGGGTTCGTGTCGTCGCTCGTGACGTCCTACGCGGCGATCTGGGGGCTCATCCGCTACCTGCGGACCAACACGCTCTATCCCTTCGCCGCCTACTGCGTGGTCGCAGGAATCGTCTTCTACCTGCTCGTCTGACTTTCTTGTGCACCGCAGTGGCCTAGCGCACCGCCCTCGTGCACAAGAACCAAGCCCCCGGCGTTTTTGTGCACGGCCGTGACCTAGCGCACCGCCCTCGTACACAAGAATCATGTCGGGTCAGGAGCCGGCGACCGTCATCTCCTCGACCAGCGTGGTCGCGCCGCCGTAGGAGCCCCCGAACGGCAGCCACCTCAGGTCGTCGGCGACCGCCACGATCCGCGCCAGGATCTCGAGCATGGGGGCCGCGACCGTCACCTCCTTGACCGCCGCGCCCGGCACGCCGTCCTCCAACAGCCGACCGGTCGCGCCGACGGAGAAGTCGCCGGTGACGGCGTTGGCGCCTGAATGGACGCCGTGGAAGTCCTGCACGAGGAGAGCCCTGCCCGCGTTCCTCAAGACCTCGTCGGCGCTCTCGCCCGTCGGCAGAATCGCAAGGTTCGACGACGAGGGGTGCGGCAGTGACTTGAAACCGCCGCGCGCGGCGTTCCCGGTCGAGTCGCGGCCCTCGCGCCGCGCGCTGGTCGTGTCGTAAAGCAACGAAGTGAGGACGCCGTCCTTGATGACCTCTGTCCTGCCCCTCGCCACCCCCTCCCCGTCCCAGGGCGCAGACGAAGGCGCTCCCTCCCAACGACCGTCGTCGATCAACGAGACCTGCGGCGCGGCCACGACCTCGCCGATCTTGCCCGCGAACAACGAGCGTCCCTTCTGAACGGCCTCACCCGTCAGCGCCTGACTGAGTACACCGAGGAACTGGCCCGCCACGTAAGGATCCAATACGACGGGCATGCGCGCCGAGGGGATCTTCGATGCACCGAGGACGTCGAGGGCCCGTCGTGCCGAACGCTCGGCGACATCCGGAGCGTCGAGAGCTCCCAAGCCGCGGGCGAGACCGAAGTCGAATCCCATTTCCTGATCGTCGCCCGAGCCGGCCATGGCGACCGCGTAACACCACGCGTCGGTCCGCCGGTAGCTGCCGTGGATCCCATTCGAGGTCGCGATCGCGATCTCGGTATCGGAGTCGGAGTAGACCGCCTCCTCGACGCCGCGGACGCCCTTCGTAGAACGGGTCGCGCGCTCGAGCTCGAGGGCGAACTCGACCTTGTCCTCGGGGCCGACGTCGGCTTGTAACGGGTCGACGAGGCCGGGCATGTCCGCGGGGGCGTCGTCCCACGGAGGCGCAAGTCCTACCGCGTCGTCCCCGCTCGTATAGCGAGCGTTCTCTCGAGCGCGTTCGACGACATCGGCGAGACCGGCGCTTGCGAGGTCACTGGAGTACGCGAACCCCACCCGGCCCCCGGACACGATCCTCACGCCCGCGCCGCGCGGCTCCGCGGCAGAGAGATGTTCGACCTCGCCGTCGTACGCCTTTACTTCGAAGCTCCGTTCGTGGATGACGAAAGCCTCGACCTGCTCCTCATCGCGCCCTCGCGCGACGATGTCGGTCGCCAGGTCCTGCAGATCCGACTTCACGCCTCGGTCCCACCGACCGTCATGCGTCCGAGCAAGACGGTCGACATCCCGTTCGTGACCGGAGCGTGCTGACCGTCTTTGCCGCACACACCTTCTTTGCGGTCGAAGTCGTCCGCGACCGCCTCGATAACGCCGAGCACGCGCGGCCCGTTCCCGATGAGGTTGGCCCCCTTGATGGGATACGCGATCTCGCCGTTCTCGATCATGTACGCCTCCGACATGCCGAAGACGAAGTTGCCGGTCACCGGTTTGACTTCGCCTCCGGCGAAGGTCGCGGCGAAGACGCCGCGGTCGACCGACTTGATGATGTCGTCGCGGTCGTCTTTGCCGGGGAGGAGGTACGTGTTCGTCATGCGCACGATTGGCAGGTGGGCGTACGACTGGCGCCTGCCGTTGCCCGTCGGTTCGGCGCCGATCTTCTTTGCCGAGCGGCGATCGCTGAGGTGGCCCACTAGAACCCCGCGGTCGAACAGCACCGTGCGCTGCGACGGCGTGGCCTCGTCGTCGACTCCCACCGATCCCCATGCTCCGGAGTCGGTCCCGTCGTCGACGATCGTGACCTTGTCCGAGCCGAAACGCTCGCCGTGGCGGTTCGCGTAGATGCTTGCGTCCTTGACCAGCGTGTCGGCCTCGAGTCCGTGACCGCTGGCCTCGTGGATGAGGACCCCCCCGGTGCCCGGCGCGAGCACCACGGGGAACTCCCCCGCCGGCGCGGGCCGCGCGTCGAGCATGCGCACCGCCTTCACAGCGGCCTTCTCGGCGAGCGCGGCCGGGGGCCTTGCCTCGAGCAACTCGAAGCCTCCGGAATGTCCGGGGGCCTCGAAGCCGGTCGCGATCTCTCCGTCGCGCGTCGCAACGACCTGCACGGCGAAGCGGACCCGGGTCCGATCGTCCGACGCGAGGCGTCCGTCGGAGGTCGCGATGAGCACCTTCTGCGTAACCTCCGCGTAGGACGCGACGACCTGCGCCACCTCGCCACTCTGCGCTCGGGCCGCGTCATCGGCCTCCACCAGGGCGGCGACCTTGCGCTCCGGATCGACCTCGTCGAGCGGGACGCGCACCGGGTGTGAGCCGCCGGGGTGAACGCGCCGGAGGTCGGCCAGCGGCGTCGGCCCTTCGGTCAACCCGGCTCGCGCCGCACGTGCGGCGTCGAGCAAGCCTTCTTGCGACAACAGGTTCGTATAGGCGTAGGACGAGCGCTCGCCCGACACGACCCGGATGCCCGCACCGGCGTCCCGGCCCGAAGACACGTCCTCGACGCGGCGCGCGTCGAGCCTGAGACCGAGGGACCGGCGATCCTCTACGAACAACTCCGCCAGATCCCCGCCGCGCCCACACGCCTCGGCTAGAACCTTTGTCACGAGGGTCTCATCGAGCATGATCGAAGCAGGATAAGCCTGGGCCGGTCCGGTGCGGCTCGTCGGGAGGCCAAGATCGAGAGTGGGGCGCGCCCCCCTCCGGGTTGTCCCTGGACGCCAACGCGATGTACGCTCGCTTGGCACTTCGGTAACAAACCCACCTCCCTTACCGAAAGGACGCGCCGTCTGGGCACCAGCGACGCAGGCGGGTACGACGCCCGCCAAGCCGAGCGCCTCCGCCAGATCCATGAACGGCTAGTCGAGGCCCGGCGCGAGCTAGATGCACTAATAGGTGATGCCTATTTACGGCCGCGCGCGTCGATCGTGCCGGTCCACTTCCTGGATCTCGCGTCGGCGGTCGAGAAGCTCCGGTGGGCGGAAAAGGAATGGCGCGAGCTGGATAACGAGCAGCGCGCCGCCGACGAGGCAGCCGAGGAGCAGGCCCGGCGACCCGTCCCCGTGGGCGACCAGCTGAAAGAGGCTTAGCGCGGCGGCATCCGCAGCGCGCCGTCGAGCCTGATCGTCTCGCCGTTCAAGGCCGCGTTCTCAACGATGTGCGCCACGAGCGCTCCGTACTCCTCGGGTCGCCCCAGCCTGTGGGGATGAGGAATGGCCTCCGCGAGCTTGACGCGGGCCTCCTCCGGCAGACCTGCGAGCATCGGCGTGTCGAAGGTTCCTGGTGCGATCGACACGCACCGGATCTGCTTGGATGCAAGGTCACGTGCAATCGGCAGCGTCATCCCCACAATCCCGCCCTTGGAAGCCGAATACGCCGCCTGCCCGATCTGACCGTCGAACGCCGCGATGCTGGCGGTGTTCACGATGACCCCGCGCTCTTCGCCGTCGAGCTCCTGCCGCGCCATTTGGGCCGCAGCGAGCCGGATGACGTTGAAGGTACCGATCAAATTGACTCTCACGACGAACTCGAACCGGTCCAGATCGTTAGGCGAACCGTCGCGCGTAAGCACGCGCCCGGGAAAGCCGACCCCGGCGCAGTTGACGACGACGTGCACGCCCCCAAAAGCTTCGGTAGCGGTTGCAACCGCCTGCTGCACCTCCTCCTCGGAGGTCACGTCGGCCGCAGAAAAACGGGCTCGGTCACCGATTTCCTTGGCCGCGGTCTCGCCGTTCGACGTGGGCAGGTCGACGATCACGACCGAGGCACCCCGGTCGAGCAGCGCATCGGCCGCCGCGCGCCCGAGGCCGGACGCGCCACCGGTCACGAGAGCGACCTTGCCTGCAACGTTCAAACCGGCTCCTCTTCCTGAATGACCTCGCCGCTTGCGAGAACCAGGCCATCTTCGCACCTGCTCTCTACGCGACCGTCGGAGAACTGCTCGTGGTAGAGCGCGGCGTAGGCACCGTTCTTGCGCAGGAGCTCCGAGTGCGACCCGCGCTCGATCACCCGGCCCTTGTCCAGATAGAGGATCGTGTCCGCCGCGAGGATCGTGGAGAGCCGGTGGGCGATCGCTATCGTCGTCCGTCCGCGCACCAACGGCCTCAGCGCCTGCTGCACTAGTCGCTCCGAGTGAGTGTCGAGCGCGCTCGTTGCCTCGTCGAGGATGAGGATGCGCGGGTTCTTGAGGATCACGCGCGCGATGGCTAGCCGCTGCTTCTCGCCGCCCGACATCTTGTAACCACGCTCGCCGACGATCGTGTCGAGCCCCTCGGGCATCTCGCTGATGCGGTCCCAGATGTGCGCGGCGCGCGCCGCCGCCTCGATTTCCTCGTCGCTCGCCTGCGGGTTCCCGTACCGGAGGTTGTCTCGCACCGACGCGTTGAACAAATACGTCTCTTGCGTAACCATCCCGACGATCTCGCCCAACGATTCGAGTCGGATATCGCGGACATCTATGCCGTCGATCTCGACCGAGCCCCGGTTGACGTCGTAGAGGCGGGGCAATAGGTAAGTCAACGTCGTCTTGCCGGCGCCGGAAGGCCCGACGAGCGCCACGAGCTCTCCTTCTGGGACCGTGACGTCGACGCCCGCGATCGTCCACAGACGATCCTCTTCACCCTCCGAGGTGATGGGACGGTCGTAGCGGAACCAGACGTCGTTGAAGTGGACCCGGCCCTTCACTTCGTCGGGAGTCAACTCGATCGCGCCGTCTCGGTCGACGATCTCCCGCTCGAGGTCGAGGTACTCGAAGATGCGGTCGAACAACGCCAAGGCCGACTGGATCTCGACCTGGACGTTGAGAAGTTGCCCCATGGGAAAGAACAACCGGCTCTGAAGCGTCGTGAACGCAACGACTTCGCCCGTCGTGATGGGACTGGTGCCCCCTCGCACGTTGAGGTAGCCCGCTATGAGGTAGACGAACGCCGGGGTGATCGAGAAGAAGACCCCGACGAGCGAGAAGAACCCCCGTCCCACCATCGTTCGCTTGACCTCGAGCTTCGAGAGGCGCTGGTTCTCCTTCTCGAAGCGCTCGATCTCGTACGACTGCCGACCGAAAGCCTTCGACAACAAGATGCCGGAGACCGACAGCGTCTCTTGCATGTGGGCGGTGAGGTCGGCGAGCGATTCTTGCGTCTCACCGGAGACCCGCCGGCGCACCTTTCCGACCTTGCGGCTAAGCACCAAGAAAAACGGAAGGATCGCAAGCGACAGGATCGTGAGCTGCCAGCTGAGGAAGATCATCGCTCCCACCGTCGAGAGGACGACGGTGATGTTCGACAAGATGCTCGACGCGGTGTCGGTGAGAACCGATTGGACGCCGCCGACGTCGTTCGAGAGCCGCGACTGGATCTCGCCCGTCCTCGTGGAGGTGAAGAACTTGAGCGACATGTGCTGTAAGTGCGCATACAGCGAGTTGCGCAGGTCGCGCATGACGCCCTGACCGATGGTGTTGTTCGTGTAGGTCTGCCACAGACCGAGCCCGCTGCTGACGATCGGGGTCACGATCATGATGCCGACCACTATCCACAGCAGTCGCATCTTCTCGGCGTCGGTTCCCTCCGCGGTCGGCGAGATGACGCGGTCGAATACGACGCTGATCAACAGCGGGTTGATTAGCCCGAGCCCGGCGGTCACCAGGATGAGAAACCCGACGAGCCCGACGCCGCGACGGTAGGGCCTAAACGTCTTGATTATGCGGCGAAGCGTTCCCGGCTTCGCTTTTCGCTCGGGCTCCTCCGGTGGAACGAGCCGATGACGTGGGGGCAGCGCTACCTCCGAATGCGGACGGGCGTACTACGAAACCCTAACGACGGGCGGGAGGAAGTTGTTCCTCCCGACCTTTCGCCTAGCGGATCCTGAGTGCGGCGACGACCCCATCGCGCGTCGGATTGATGAACGAACGGAAGTCGGGGTCGGCGGCGATCAAACGGTTCGTCTCGTCGATCGCGGCAGTCCACTCGGGGCGGGGATCCTCACCCATGCCCGCAACGCGACCGGACCACAGCATGTTGTCGCACACGTATAGCCCACCGACCCTGACCCGCTCGCGACCTCGCCGCCATGCCTCGGGATAGCCGTCTTTGTCGATGTCGCAATAGACGATGTCGAACTCGCCGTCGACGCGATCCAAAGACGTGAGGGCATCGCCCACGTGATACGTGATGGGCCGGTCGAGCCCGGCGCGACGGAGGAAGTTGAGAGCCTTGGTTTCGTTGTCGGGATCTCCGTCGGTGAGGTGGATCTCGCCCTCGGGGCCGGTAGCTCGCGCGAACCAGTAGGCCGAATATCCGAAGCCCGATCCCAACTCGAAGATGCGGCGAGCGTCGATCGCCCGCGCCAAGACCTCGAGAAACCTGCCACAGAGACGACCGACGATCGGGAACCCGTTTTTGCGTGCGAGTTCCTCCATCTCGAGCAGGACGGGCTCGTCATCGCCTGCGGCGAGACGGTTGAGGTAGTCCTCGATCGGATCGGGAAGGAGGTCCACGGGACTAGACCCTAGTCCGAGGTGACGAGGTCGCTCAACGAGCCGTGAAGGGCGGGATTCGCCGCGACCACACCGCTGTCTTCGGGGTCGCGTCCGGGCGACTCCAGTTCAGTCACGATCCCCCCGGCTTCACGGACGAGCAGCTCGCCCGCGGCGCGATCCCACGCCTTCATCGGAGCCTCGAAGAATCCATCCAGACGTCCACACGCGAGCCACGCAAGATCGATTGCCGCAGAACCGGCGCGACGCACGTCGCGAACGCGCGGTAACACCCGCACGAGCCGTTTCGCTTGAACGCGGCGGGCATCGGCGTCGTAGGAGAACCCCGTACCGACCAGCGCCGTCGCGAGATCGGAAGCCTGCGACACGCGAACGCGGCGCTCGTTCAACCAGGTTCCCGCTCCTCGCTCGGCAGCAAATACCTCTGCGCGCGTGGGGTCGTTGACGACGCCTATCAGCGCACCCTCTCGATCCCGGGCCGCAATGCTGACCGCCCACACCGGGATCCCAAACAGATAGTTCACCGTCCCGTCGAGCGGGTCGACGATCCAGGTGACGCCCGACGACGAAGCTCGGGCCTCACCTTCCTCGGAAACGACGCCGTCGCCCGGTCGGGCCCCCGAGATGCGCCGCAGCACCAAGTTCTCCGAATCGCGGTCGGCGTCGGTAACGACGTCGGTCGGTGTCGACTTTGTCGCGACGTCCGTGACCCCGAATTCAAATCGGTCGCGCAAGAGTTCGCCGGCCTCGACGGCGATATCCACGGCAAGATCGAGCAACTCGCTTGTGACCATGAGCCTCCACTTCATCACGCATTCACATGGCCCGACGGCAACGCAAGGGAGGATTTATCCTTAACTCATGGGACGCCTTCCCGATGCGATCGAGAAGCTACTCGAGGCCGCTCTGGTGAGTGAGCTAACGGTGCTCGACGGAAGCGGACGTCCCGTCACCTATCCACTCATCCCGCTTTACGACGGCGAGCTGATCTACATGACGTCGAGCGTCTTGTTTTCCAAGAAGCTCGAGCACATCAAGGCCAATCCCCGGGTCGCCGTGACCATCACCGACCCCGTGGCGACCGATGTGCAGGAGTTCAATCGGGCGACGATCCAGGGCGACGCGCGCGTGATCGAGGACGACCTCCATTCCGGTTGGGAGAAGGTCCTCCCGCTGTGGGTCGCCAAAGAGCCCATCATCACCGACCTCGTGAAGAAGAGGTTCGCGATGCCGTTGTTCTGGGAACGGGCGATGATCGAGATCACCCCCAGGCGCGCGTTGTTGTGGCGCGAGGGTCGCACCGACCGCGAACCCGAGACTTTCGACTTGACGGCGGTTGCGTGATGGCCAAGTCGACCGTGCGTTCCGACGCGCTCATAGAAGACATCGCCGCGTACTCCCACGCCGTGCTCGCCTACGTCGACGAGCGCGGTTACCCGGTTAGCGTCGCTACCGACTTCGAAACGGACGAAGAACGTGGAACCATCCGCCTGAAACAACCGGCCGTCCCGAGCGATCCCCCGCCCGACGGCGAGGTCAACGTGATCTTCAGTCACATCCGGCCGCGCGAAGGGGTCGGATACGACCAGCGTCGCTACGTAAGCATCTGGGGGACGGTCACGCGGGTGAATGGATCCCTCGAGCTCCAACCGCAACGTACGCACGGGTGGGACGAGGAACGCATGTCTTTCTTCGAGCTTTGCGAGCGCAGCGTGCCGAACGCGCATGTGTACCTGCGCAAGCTCAGCGAGGAGCAAGGTCGGCCGGTCAAGCCGTCTCTGTCGCTGGGATGGCTGATCTTTCTGTCGACCCGCGTTCCGTTTCTCACGGCCACGTTCGTGCCGATTCTCTTGGGAGCGGTGATTGCGCGCGCTCACGGATTCTCGGCTTGGTGGCTGTTTCTCCTCGCTCTGATCGGGGGTTCGGCGATCCATCTCGGGCTCAACGTCGCCAACGACGTCTTCGACGCGAAGAGCGGAGCCGACGGCGCGAACGTCAACCCGACCATGTTCAGCGGTGGCTCGCGGATGATCCAGTACGGACTCGTGAGTCTTCAGACGATGCAGCGCGTTGCGATCGGTTGCTACGCGGTCGGAATCGCGATCGGGTTATATCTTGCGGCGACCCGCGGTTGGGAGCTCCTTTGGATCGGGGTGGCCGGCGTCTTCTTGTCGATCTTCTATACCGCGCCCCCGCTCAAGCTCGTACACCGCGGGCTCGGAGAGATCTGCGTCGCGCTTGGTTTCGGCCCCATCATGGTGATGGGGACTTACTTCACGATCGCGCAGCGCTGGGATTGGGAACCGTTCTACGCGTCTTTGCCGGTGGCGATCCTGATCATGCTCGTTCTTTACGTCAACCAGATCCCCGATGCGCCGTCCGATGCAAAGGCCGGCAAGCGAACGATCGTCGTGAGGCTGCCCAAGAAGAAGATCATCGCCGGCTACGCGCTTTCGATAGCGGCAACGTTCGGCCTCATCCTCATCGGGGGGCTGAGTGATCTAGTCCCGGACGACACCGGGATCATGCCGGCGTGGACGTTGCTGGCCCTCGTGGCGATCCCGCTGGCGCTAAAGGTGTTGCGGGGACTCAAGACGCACTACGAAAGCCCATACGAGCTGATGGGAACGATGGGGCAGAACATCCAGCTCCATCTCGCGGTCGGCATGCTGCTGATCGTGGGCTACGTGGTCACCATCTTCGTTTAGTTCGCGCGATCGTCGAGACGATCGCCGGCTCGGCGGAATCGACGTAGTTTCGGGCGAGATCAGGACGCCCCCCAGCCCGCCGGATTTTCCTCTGCGACGTCTCTCTCTCAATCGATTCTCGGCGGCGTCTCCTGCTGCACTTCATCCCACGCCTTGCGCGCGGCGATGAGAACCGGATCCCAAACCGGCGCGAACGGCGGCGCGTAGGAGAGGTCGAGCTGCAGGATCTCGACGACCGTCATGTCGTTCCACAATGCCGCGGCAAGGACATCGATCCGCTTCGCAGCTCCCTCGCGCCCCACGATCTGCGCGCCGAGCAAACGACCCGACCGCCTCTCCGCGATGAGCTTGGTCTTGATGGGGGCCGCGCCCGGGAAATACCCCGCCCGAGTGGTCGAGTCGACTACTGCGGTCACGAAGTCGAACCCCGCTTCCTCGACCTCGCTCTCTTTCAGTCCGGTCCTTGCGACCTCGAGATCGCAGACCTTCGACACCGCAGTCCCGACTACCCCCGGGAAGGTCGCGTAACCGCCGCCGAGGTTGAGCCCCGCTACCCGCCCCTCCTTGTTCGCGTGCGTCCCGAGAGCGACGGCTACAGGCCGAAGCGAGATGCGGTGGAACTTCTCGGCGCAATCGCCCGCGGCCCACACCCCGTCGACGCGCGTGCGCATCTTGGGGTCTACCGCAATGCCTCCCGACGGGCCTATCGGGACGCCGGCCTTGGCCGAAAGATCGACATTGGGTCGGGCTCCGATCCCGAGGACCACGATGTCGGCCGGGAGCACGTGATTGGCGGTCACGACTGCGGAGACCCGGCCGCCCTCGGTCTCGACTCCGGTCAGCGGCTCGCTGGTGAAGAGCTCGATCCCGAGATCGCGCACGTTGCGCCCGACCCACTCGCCCATGTCGGGGTCCAGGCCGGGCATCGGTTGCGGCGCAAGCTCCACGAGCGAGACGTCGAGACCTTTCATCACGAGCGCCTCCGCCATCTCCAGCCCGATATAGCCACCACCGACGACGACCGCTCGCCGCGGTTCGTCCGCCTCGATCGCTTGGTCGATGGCGACCCCGTCGTCCAGGGTCTGAACGCCGAACACCCCCGGGGCGTCGATGCCCGGGATCGGGGGGCGTATCGGATGCGATCCCGTGGCGATCAGCAGTTGATCGAAGCCCTCTTCGTAGGATCGTCTTCCGTCCAAATCGGTAACCATCACGACACGGCGATCGAGGTCGACGTCGGTCACCTCGTGGCGGATGCGCGCATCGATCTGTTGCTTGTCGCGAAACTCCTCGGGGGTCCGGACGATCAACGAGTCGAAATCGTCGATCGCTCCGGAGACGTAGTAGGGGATCCCGCATGCGGAGTAGGACGTGAAGTTCCCGCGTTCCAGAGCGACGATCTCGAGCTCCTCGGCCGACTTGAGCTTGCGGGCTTGCGAGGCGGCAGTCATCCCGGCAGCATCGGCTCCGATTACGACGAGTTTCTCGGTCATGAGCCGAACATAACTAGGCCCTCTGGCACGACGAACGGCAGGAGGATGGCAACGGAGTTGTTCAGCGCGTGCAGGACGATCGGTGGATAGAGACTGTCGGACCATTCGGCCACTAGTGCGAGAACGACCCCGAATGCGAACAGGACCCCAAGCAACAACGGCTGGAAGTGCATAGCCGAGAAAGCAAGAGCGGTTATCACCGTGGCCGATGCGACCCCGATACGCGCGCGGATGGCTCGATAGAGCAGTCCCCGGAAGACGATCTCCTCGAGGATCGGGGCGATGATGACTACGACGATGAAGAGGCAAACAAAGTCGAATGCCGTAAGCGTTTGCAGCCTCACACCCAATTGGTCCTCGGCGGTCGGCACTCGTCCGAAGATGACCGTGGTGAGCACCGCCACGATGTAGTTCATGATCAGCACCCCGAAGGTCAAAGGGATCATCAGAGCGATTGGACCCGGCCGGACGCCACCTAATCCGACGTCTTGGCGGGAGACGCGGCGGCGCTTCAAGACCAGGGCCCAGAGCATGAGCGCAACGGAACCGTAGAGAAGGACGTAGCCCAAGAGAAGCCCGACGCCCCCGGACAGATTGACGGCATCCCTCAACGCGGCGCCGACGACTAGGGCGAGCACGAAGCCCGTCGCCAGGCCCGCGAGCACGGCAAGGACGACGTCGAGCACGCTCCATTGCACGAGCTTCGGCTGCGGGACCGGTGGCGGTGGCGGCGGAAACGGAGGTGGCTCGGGAAAGCTCAACAGATGCTCGCAAGGAGCGGGTAAGGATTGACCGGGCCCCCGCCCCCGGGGTGGTACTCGAAGTGGAGGTGCGGGATCCCCACCGCGTTCCCCGTGTCGCCGACCGTGGCGATCAGTTGCCCGGCTGACACGCGCCCGCTCGTCACGATGTTCCTTTCGTTGTGCAGGTACCAATAGGAGTGACCGTCGTCGCCACTCAGGAAGATCATGTTCCCCCCCGTGTCGGACCAGCCCGACGACACGGTCCCCGACACGATCGCCACCAGCGGCGTTCCGTAGTCCGCCATTACGTCGGTCCCCACGTGGGTGTGCCCGACGCGCGGAGCCCCCCAGCTGTCGATAAACGAGTTCGGGCCATCGACCGGACAGACCTTGCCGTTCACTGGAGGCGGAGGCGGGTTCGCGGGATCGGCCGCCGCCTCTTCGGCAGCAGCCTCCTCAGCCGCGGCCGCGGCGGCCTCGCGGCGCTCGCGAGCCAACTGTCTCTGGAGCGCTTCGTATTCGTCGGATGCTTCCTCGAACTTGTCCTGGAGCTCGGCCGCCGCGCCCTCGAGGTCCTCGGTTGTTGCCGCGAGGTCCGCGCTACGCTCGTCCAACTCCACGTTCAACGCGTTGAGCTCCTCGGTATCGCGCGCGAGCCTGTAGAAGACCTCGTTGCCCTTATCCGAAACGTGTTGCGCGAGCTCCGCACGAGCAAGGAGCTCCCCGAAGTCCTCCGAAGACGCGAGCGCTTCGAACATCCCCACGGAGCCCTGCTTGTAGAGGACCGCGGCGCGATCCTCCGCAAGCGCCAGCAGGTGCGCGCGCCGGTCCTCCAGTTGATCGACCTCGAGCTCGATCTCGGCGATGCGCTCGCGGACGTGATCCTGGTCCGTGCGCAGCTCCTCGATCCGCTCGGTCGTCTCGTCGAGCTCCGCCTGGAGCGCGTCCATGCGCGCCTCGAGGTCGCCGAGATCCTGCCCGCGGGCACCCGACGCCGCGGCGAAAACGCCGACGAGCAAGAGAAAGCACGTCACGAGGGAGCGCATCTTTGACACTTTCAACACGAAGAACAAGGGTAACAGCGGACCCGGCGACGAGCGCCTGAGGTCTCCCGCCAAGCGTCGGGAGGAGAACAAGCTCGAGGGCCGAATCCCTCCTGTAGCAACCTTCTCCACCCTTACTTGCGCCCCTACCTCCAGGGAGGATGTCCGTGAACAGGAAGTTCTTTGCTCTGATGGCGACGGTGGTCGCCCTTGGCTTGACCCCGGCGGCGTCGGGGGGGCCCGGCCCCCACGGCATCTCGACCGACAACGTCAAGCACGTCGCCTTCGTCCCGTTCGAGGTGGGAACGGCGACCGGCGCACGGATCGTGGGCAAGTACCTCTACGTCACGTCCTGGAAGTCGTTCTCGATCTACGACGTGTCCAACCCGGCGAACCCACAGCTCGAGTCGATCACGCCGTTCGAGTTCAAGTTCGAGAACGAAGACGTCGCGACGAACGGCAAGATCCTGATCTTCTCCGAGGAGCTGCCGAACAGGTCTCTCCACGTCTGGGACGTGAGGGACAAGGCGGACCCGAAGAAGATCGCCACGGCCGACGGCCTCGGACAGCACACGATGAGCTGCGTCGACAATTGCAAGTGGCTCTACGGGTCCGACGGGTTCATCATCGACCTGCGCAAGCCCTCGAAGCCGAAGCTGCTGAGTCGGCGCTGGGGTGAGGACGGCACCAGCAATGCCCACGACGTGATCCAGGTCGGTCCGAACAGAGTTCTCACAGCCTCGGACCCGATCCAGCTACTCGATACCTCCAACCCCGCGAAGCCGAAGATCATCGCTCGCTCGCAGCTGATGAACGAATTCGTCCACTCGGTGCAGTGGCCGAACGCCGGCAAAGACGATTTCATCCTCGCCACCGGTGAGACCTGGTTCCCGGGCGCGGACGCACTCTGCACCGACAGCACGGCCGGCTTCAGCACGTGGAACGCGAAGAACTACAAGAAGACGCGCACCTTCCAGATGATCGACATCATGCGCCCGTCGGCCGGGACGTACGTGAACGGAAGCCCGCCGGTGAACGCGCCGTTCGGATGCTCGACGCACTGGTTCCAGCAGCACCCGAAGTTCAAGAACGGGGGCCTCGTCGCCGCCGGCTTCTACAACCACGGCACGCGCTTCCTCAAGGTCAGCAAGAAGGGGAGGATCTCCGAGGCGGGCTGGTTCGTCCCGCACGGTGGAGGCACCTCGGCTGCCTACTGGCGCAACAAGCGCTTCGTCTACGCCATCGACTACCAGCGCGGTTTCGACGTGCTGAAGTACACCGGCAAGCTCTAAGCGATAACGACACTTGAAGGGGCGCCCTAGAGGCGCCCCTTTTACATTCTCCTAAGAGGTAATTTCCTTCGCCGGCGCAAGGCGAACGAGCGGGATCGTGCGATCCGTCTTCTTCTGGTAGTTGTCGTAGAGCCTGTAGTTGCGCACCACACGCGGCCACCACGCCTCTCGTTCCTCGGTCGACAGCTCGCTCGCGCGCACCGAGAACTCGCGACCGCCCACACGCAGGGTGGCCTCGGGGTTCTGTCTGAGGTTGAGCAACCAGCCGGGGTGCCCTGCAGTGCCGCCGTTCGATGCAACGATTATGTAGTCCTCGCCATCGGGATAGCCGAACAAGGGGACCGAGCGTCTGGCCCCGGAGCGCCTGCCGATGGTCGTGAGGACGACGACCTGATTGGACACCAAGGAGCCGAGCAGACGACCTCCGGTCGCTCGGTACACGAACCCGTGAGCGGCCGTGATCATTGCTTGCCCGCGGCGAACGAGGGGATTGTAGAAGCGCCCTTTGGTGGCGCGATCGGTCGGCGACGCCCCGCCCTGCATGCCCGCGACGATAAACCGCCTCGAGTCCGCGCCTCCTTAGAATCGGGTTGTGTACAAGCGTCGCGTTCACTCCCTCGCGGATCCAGCCGAGATAAGACGGCTCATCGACGACTACCCGTGGGCCGTACTAGTCGCCCACGGGGACCAGGGTTTGGTCGCCAGTCATCTTCCCTGCCTGCGGGATCCGGTGCGCGACGGCGATGACCTCGAAGATCTCGTGATCCTCGGCCACGTCGCCAAACGCGACCCAATCGCGGCGTTGCTCGAAGAAGCCGAAGAGGCCCTGCTCATCTTCCAGGGATCGCATGGCTACGTGTCTCCGTCCTGGTACGGCGAGAGCCCTCACGTCGGAACGTGGAACTTCACCGCCGCACACGTATACGGCGCGGTCGAGACG
>JALZCA010000022.1 GCA_030863285.1 Actinomycetota bacterium
CCTCCTCGCCCGGCGCTGCCAGCGCATCCCGGACGTCGCCCCACTGCTCGGGACTCGTCAGCAGGACGGGTGGTTCCGAATAGGCGAGTCGGTCGTAGTGCCGGCTGACGAGGTGGTGGGCGAACCCGTGCCACGTGTAGACCGGCACCTCGATAACCGCGTCGAGCCCCTCGTCGAAGAGCAGGCGTCGCGTGAGGCGGTCCTGGAGGACCATCTTCTGTGCCCGGTTCGGGACGAGGAACAGGATCCGGTCCGGCGAGCAGCCCTCGGCCAGGCTGAGCTGGACGAAACGCTCTTCCAGCACCGACGTCTTCCCGGTGCCCGGCCCCCCGAACGCGACCAGCGCGCCCTCCCGATGCTCGACGACCGCCCGCTGCTGCGGGTCGAGCGTCAAAGCCTTGTTCTGTTCCGTCGTGACCCCCTGCTAGAGATTGCGAGGGTCACGTTACTGGTGGGGTGTGACAGAAACGAGATTGCGACCTCAAGGTCGCGCGAAGAAGGTTCGACGGTCCGGAAAGGAGCGGGCCCCCCTCGGACCCGCTCCCCCCGGAAACCGGTCCCCCCCGAGCTACCTTTCGCAGCCGGAGACCGAGTCGTCCCCCGTCCCGCCGCCGCACGAATCGCGGCCCTCGCCCCCGTAGAGCCTGTCGCTGCCGGGCCCGCCGCGGAGCCAGTCGTGGCCCTTCGATCCTCGGATCGTGTCGTGGCCGCCGAGCCCCTCGATCCGGTCCGCACCCTTGTTGCCTTCGATGTCGTCCTTACCGTCGTCACCGAGGATGCGGTCGTTCCCGCCGCCGCCGATGATCCGGTCGTTCCCGTCGAAGCCGCAGATCGTCTCGTCCGCCGCCGTCCCCACGAGCCGGTCGGCGCGGGCGGTCCCTACTAGGTCACAACGGATACCCGTCCACGTGACCGCGACCACGTCGGTGTTGTCGGTCTCCGTGTTCCCCGGCTGCGTCGCCTCGTCGCGGCCTTCGACGACGTCGGCCTCGACGGTCGCGTTGTCATTGTCGGCGTCGATCCAGACCCTGTAGAAGGTCGTGCCCTCGACGTCGCTCGTCCCGACGCCGCGGGGGCCGTGCGAGAACGAACACGTCCCTTGCGTACCGGTGACGCACGATAGATCGGGGGCCGCACCGGCATCGCCTGCATCGGGGTCGTTAGCACCGATAGCCTCCGCGTCCAGCTCCGCCCCCACTACGGGAACGCCCGCAGCGTCGGTCGCCGTGCACGTGATCGTGGCGGTCGTGTTGCGGCGAGCCTTCGACGACTCCGGCTCGCAATCGACGCGCACCGCGTTCGTTGGCTGCTGCCAGATCTTCTGCACCACGTCGACATCGTCGTTCCGAGGCTCGGAAGGATCCCCCGCCCCGGCGGTGTCGTCAGCGTCCGCGAGACCCTCACCGTCGCAGGTTCCGTTGTTGTTCGTCCCCGCCATCTCGGGGGCCGCGTTCGTCCAGACGCACATGAGGTCGGTCCCGGGGATCGAGACCTGCGTGTAGGTGATGGTGCAGGTCGACGCGTTCGTGGTCGTGCAGGTCGCGTCGGGCGACTCGGGCGTGTTGCCGTCGGTGTCACTGGGCGACCCTTCGAAGAACTCGACCGAGACGACGGTGTTCGCGTTGAACGGAGCTCCGAACTGGTCGTAGATCGTTGCGACGATCTCGTGCTGCACTCCCAGCGCGCTCCTCGCGGTCTCGGGCTCGGCGTCAAGGCCACCGGTCGCCGCGCTCCGCACCTCCCACGTCTTCTGCACACGGTCGGCGAAGTCGTTCGCGCTGTCGCTCTGGTCCGTCTCTTGCGCCTCTTCGACCGCCTCGTCGGCGCAGAGGGTCGCGCCCTCGGCCACGGTCCCCGACCAGAAACAGATGTCCGCGGTACCGGTCTCGTTCTCGTTCTGCGTCACCGTGATCCGGCACACGCCGGCGGTCGACTGACCCTGACCCGTCCCGGTCTCGCACGTGTAGTCGGGTGAGTTGTGCGACGCGCCGTCGGTCGCATCCGGATCATTGACGTCGTTCTCGACCTCGGCGCGGATCGTGGCTTCCTCCACAGGCGCGCCTGCTGCGTTGGTGAGCGTGCAGGTGTACACCTCGTTGCTCACCGTGCCGCCGCCCGAAGGGTTCGTGTTCCTCTCCGTGTCGGGCGCTCCCGCGTCGTCGCAGTCGAGGCCCCCCGTCCCCCACAGCACCTCGACTACGTCGGTGCAGTCGGGCTCGGTGGTGGTGCCGGAGTTCACACACCTGTCGGTGACCACACCCGGCTGCGCCGTCTCGTTCCGCCCCTCGGCAGTGTCTGCTTCGGGGTCGGCGTCGCGGCCGTCATGGTCGATCCACACGCGCCACTGGTCGCGGCCCGCGTTCGAACCCGTGTAGGTGACGGTGCAGCTCGTCGAGCCCGCCGGGATGCTGCATGTGAGGTCCGGCGACTGGAGCGACGTGCCGTCGATGTCATTGACACCGCTCTCGTTCTCGAAGTCGATGTTGATCGTGCCCGACGTGACGTTCGCGGCTCTGCTGAGTGTCGCCGTCAATGTGTGCGTCCCGCCGAGCGTCCGGGCGACCGACTCGGGGGTCACCCGCAGCGTGCGTCCGCCGTGGTTCGCCACCGCGGGCGGCGCGAGCGGCAGCAGCACCGCCGCGATCGCCATCAATGAAGAAACAGCTACGAAACGACGTCCCGTCCTAGTC
>JALZCA010000027.1 GCA_030863285.1 Actinomycetota bacterium
CGATCGTCCTCTACAGCGGCAACAACAACTGGTTCGCCGCGTACGCGTACTGGCTCTTCCAGTACCGCGGCGTCGACAACGTCAAGCTGCTCGACGGCGGACGCAAGAAGTGGGAGCTCGAGAGCCGGTTGCTGACGCCGGACCTTCCCGATCGCTCGCCGACGACGTTCGAGGTCGGCCAGGAACGTCCCGAGCTGCGCGCCTTCCGCGACGAGGTTTTGCAGCGCGCGAACTCTGGTGAAGGCGCCTGGGTCGACGTCCGTTCGCCCGAGGAGTTCCGGGGCGAGCTGCTCGCACCCCCGCACCTCCCGCAGGAGCAGGCGCAGGTCCCGGGACACATCCCGGGGGCCGCCAACATCCCTTGGTCGAAGACCGTGCGGGAGGACGGATCCTTCAAGTCGGCCGACGAGTTGCGCGCGCTCTACGAGGCGGAGGGCATAACTTCCGACAAGGACGTGATTGCCTACTGTCGCATCGGCGAGCGCTCGTCGCACTCCTGGTTCGTGCTCAAGGAGCTGCTCGGCTTCGAGCGGGTGCGCAACTACGACGGCTCGTGGACCGAGTACGGGAGCCTGGTGGGAGCACCCGTCGAGAAGTAGGGATCGAAACAATCGCGCGCTTGCGGAGGCGCCCGCTGTCGGGCGGCCTCGCTCGTTGGGAAAGCGAATCCGGGTACCCTGACGAATACTTACGCGCTGAAGCTGCTGGTGCCACTAGGAGGATCGCGATGACGACCCAAGGGCAAAAGAAGAAGACTCCCAGGCGGCGCACGACCAAGCCGAAGGCCCCCGACAAGCTCGTCCGCTTCAATCCCTCGACCGGCGAGAAGTTCGGCGAGGTCCCGGCCAACTCACCCGGCGAGATCCGTGACATCGTCCAGCAGGCTCGCAAGGTCCAGCCCGAGTGGGAGGCAATCGAACCAGCAGGGCGGGCCCGCATCTTGCGCGAGCTCCGCACCGCCATCTACAACCGGATCGACGACATTGTCGAAACGGTCCACCTCGAGACGGGCAAGCCACGCCACGAAGCTTTCGCGCACGACGTGGGGCCGGTCATCATGGACATGAACTTCTACGACCGCGCGGTCACAAAAGCGTTGAAGCCGCAGGTTCGAGGCCGCCTCGCCGGGCCCGTTTACTTTGGCGCCACCTCGCGCGTCGAGCGCCGCCCCTTCGGGGTTGTAGGAGCCATCAGCCCGTGGAACTACCCGTTCTCGTTGGCTCTGGCCGGCGCGCTGCCGGCTCTCTACGCGGGGAACACCGTCGTGCTCAAGCCCTCGGAGATCACCCCCGGAGTGGGCGAGATCATCCGAGAGGTCTTCGAGTTTCTGCCCAGCGGCGTCGCGCAAGTGGTGCAAGGCGGGGGAGAAGTCGGCGCGGCCCTGGTGGACGCGCCGTGCGACAAGATCTGCTTCATCGGATCGCCGGCCACGGGCCGCAAGATCGCCGAGGCCGCCGCGAAGCACCTCACTCCGGTCGTGATGGAGCTCGGCGGCATGGACCCGGCGATCGTGCTCGAGGACGCCGACCTCGACATCGCGTCCTCGGGTGTGTTGTGGGGATCCTTCGTGAATGCGGGACAAACGTGCGCGGCGTCCGAGCGCGCCTACGTCGTCGAATCCGTTGCCGACGAGTTCACCGAGCGCCTCCTCGACAAGCTCTCCCGTCTCCGTCAGGACGCAGACGGGGAGGTCGGCCCCATGACGATGAAACGCCAATACGAGATCGTGGAGCGACACGTTCAGGACGCGATCGACAAGGGGGCGAAGGTCCTCGCCGGCGGCCCGGAGAAGGGTCGCCAAAACGAAAACGGATCACTCTGGTACGCGCCCACGGTGCTCGAGGAAGTCAACGAGGAGATGGAGCTTTCGCAAAGCGAGACCTTTGGACCGGTCCTGCCGATCATCAGGGTGCGCGACGCCGATGAGGCCGTGCGCAAAGCCAACGAGGACGGGTTCAGCCTGACCGCGTCCGTTTACTCGGGTGATCCCGAACGAGCGCGCCAGATCGGTCGCGACCTGCGCGCCGGCGTGGTCGGCGTCAACGAAGTCGGGACGGCCGGGTTTGGCGCGTCTTGGGCTCCATGGGGAGGCATCGGAGAGTCGGGCTACGGCCGCATCAAGGGCTACGAGGGCCTGCAGGAGATGACCTACCCCATCCACTTCAGCCAGACCGCCGGCCCGATGATGAAGCGGATCATCTGGTACCCGTACACGAAGGAAGTCAAGGAGTCGATGCGAGCAGTGATCGACGTTCTTGCCGGTCCCGACGCCGCAACGAAGCTGCGCGGGATCCGCACCGTCGCGCGCGACCTCCGCCAGGTGATGAAGGACCGGCTCTAGGGCTCCGGCATCTCGAGCACCCGCGTCTCGATCTCCGCAAGGGCCTTTCCGGTCAACGCGTCGACGTCGAGGTCTTGTTCGGCTTCTTCGGCCTCGGCTGGTGTCGAGCGCGTTACAGGCGCGCGGGGCTCGAACAACACGCAGCAGTCCTGATAGCTGCGCGTCGAGATGTCGTAGGTGCCGATCTCCCTTGCAAGGTCGACGATCTCGACCTTGTCCATTCCGATGAGCGGCCGCAACACCTGAGTTCCTCCGACGGCGGAATCGACGGTCGCGAGGTTCTCGATCGTCTGCGACGCAACTTGACCGAGCGAGTCTCCCGTGACGAGAGCACTCAGTCCCCGCTCCTTTGCGAGCTCGGCCGCGATCCTGAACATCGCGCGGCGATAAAGGACTACTCGCAGGCTCGAGGGAGCATTGGCGACGATCTCGCGTTGCGCGTTGGCCAGCGGAACGAAGTGCAGAATCGTCCGCAGGTGATAGCGCGTCAACGCTTGCGCGAGCTCGTCGGCCTGGCGCACAGACGACGGATCGGTGAACGGCTGGCCGTGGAAGTGGACGAGCTCGACCTCCGCGCCTCTACGCATGAGCCTCCACGCGGCGACCGGGGAGTCGATGCCGCCGGAGAGCAGCCCCAGCATCTTGCCAGACACCCCGACCGGGAGGCCCCCCGGGCCCGTAAGGCGCGTCGCGAAGACAACACCCGTCTTTCCGAAGAGCTCGATGTGAGCGGTGACGTCGGGGTGAGACAAGTCAACGCGAGCCCCCGTCGCGTCCTTGATGTGCTGACCGACCTCGACGTTGATGTCCTGCGAGGAGGCCTCGAACGTCGAATAGCTGCGCCGAGCGCGTACGGCGAACGACTCGAACTCATGCGCGCGTAGGACGTCGAGCGCCACGTCTTTCAGCGTCGTCATGTCCGGCTCGCGCACGCCGCGGCCGACACCGACGTAGACGACGCCGAAAACGCGCTGAGCGCGTTCAGCGGCCTCCGTAACGTCCGCGTCGGGATAGAGATCGATAACGACGCGGCCGAACAAGCGTCTGACGCGCTTGTAGCCGGTCCCGCGGAGTGCGCGCTTGAGGTTGCGAACGAGGGCGTTCTCGAAGAAATCCCTGTTACGCCCCTTGAGTCCGACCTCGTGGTAGTGGACGACGAGCGAGTCGTTCATTACACCGGTCGGCTCAGTCTGCGCCTTCGAATCCCACCGAGAACAACGCCTCGACGTCGTGGCGGGAAAAGACCTTGAACGCGACCAAGGTCTGTGTCCTCTGGACGCCGGGAACCTTTGCGATCTCGTGCGTTACGACGCGCGCCAGGTCCTCGTGCTCGCGCACGCGCACCATGCAGACGAGGTCGTAGTCGCCCGACACCGAATAGACCTCGGTCACCTCGGGGAGATCCGCGATTGCCTGACCCGTCTCGGGGATCGCGTGAACGTCGCAGACTGCGAGGACTACGGTCGTGATCATGGTTTCAGCTTAACGGTTGCGCGGAAGGTTTCGTCTTTCTGAACCACTGGTCCTCGGCGTCGTAGTCGAACAAAGTCCCGTAATGGTGAGCCGCCCCCGGCAAGGCCTGCTCCCATCGGCGTCCGGCCGTTGCCTCCACGAGCCACTCGCAGGTTCGTTCCATGAGGACCAACGGGTGCGCCCGTTCGTGATGACCAAGGCTGCGCGCCCTCGAGGTGTCCAGAACGATCGGCTGCGGTGTCGACCAGGGAGTCAAACCCAACGTCTCCGGCAGGATCCCTTCTTCGACACTGAACTCGTCCCGGACGTGATCCATGACCTTCGCGATCATGCGACTCGTATCGCGCACCGAGCGGGGCGATTCGTCGCCGCAGTTGAGGACGCGAGTGCCCGGACTCTCGGCTGCTCTCGCCGCGATGCGCGCCACGTTCTCGGCGGCAACTTGATGGAAGACGTTGTGGCCGCCGGCGCGCATGATGACGAACGGGCGGCGGTCAAGCGCGCGTTTTGCGAAGTGCCATTCGCGCGATGCAGTGTCGCCGGGCCCATAGATCGCTCCGGGCCTCAGGATCGTCACGTTGGCCGGCGGTTGTTCCAGCACGGTCTTCTCGATGTAGACCTTCACGCCGGGGTAGTTGTCCGAGTCGCGATCGGGCGCGACAACCGGGGCTTCCTCGGAGATGGGCAGCGATCGTGGAAGGTCCGAGTTCAAGAGCGACTTGCCCTCAGCATCCGCATAGACGGCAGCACTCGAGATCACCACCATCGTCTCGACTGCATCGTGTAACTCGGCGAGTTGGTCGCCCGCCCGAGCCGTAAGCGGGACGACGTCAATCAGCGCGTCGTAGCCGTTGCTCATCACCTTTTGGAGGCCGGATGTCTCGTCTCGTTCGAGCACGACATGGTGGACGGTTGGGTCTGAAGGTTTCGTGTTCCGGCTCACGACGGTGAGGTCCCAACCTTCTTCCTGAAGGACGGGAACGAGGGCGCGGCCGATCAAGCCGGTGCCCCCGATGATCAATGCCGAGCGTGACACTGCTCGGACTACGAAAGGAATCGGGCGCTAGATCGTCACCATGTCGCGCAGCTTGCCCGGCGTGCTCGGGTGACGCAGCTTCGACAGGGCCTTGGCCTCGATCTGACGGATGCGCTCGCGGGTGAGGTTGAACTCCTTGCCGACTTCCTCGAGCGTGCGCGGCTCGCCCGTGACCAACCCGAAGCGAAGGGCGAGGACCTTGCGCTCGCGCTCCGAGAGGGAGCCGAGCATGTCCCACAGGTCCTCCTGACGTAGGGCGACGGCTGCGGCCTGGAAGGGTCCCTCGATGTCCTCGTCCTCGATGAAGTCGCCGAGCTCGGCGTCCTCGTCGCCGACCGGCTCGTGCAGCGAGACCGGCTCGGGAAGGACGCGGAACGCCTCGCGCACCTTGTCCGGCGTGAGGTCGGCCTGCTGGGCGATCTCCTCGATGGTCGGCTCACGGCCGAGCTTCTCGAGCAGCTCCGACTGGACCTTGCGGACGCGGTAAAGCGTCTCGACCATGTGGACGGGAATGCGGATCGTGCGCGCCTTGTCGGCGATCGCGCGGGTGATCGCCTGGCGGATCCACCAGGTCGCATAGGTCGAGAACTTGAAGCCACGCTGCCAGTCGAACTTCTCGACCGCGCGCATGAGCCCGAGGTTGCCCTCCTGGATGAGGTCGAGCAGCGGAAGGCCCGCAGCGGAGTACTTTTTGGCGATCGACACCACAAGGCGGAGGTTCGACTGGATGAAGCGCCGCTTGCACTGCCGGCCGTAGCGAACCTTGCGCTCGAGCTCGGTGCGCTGCTTGGGGGTGAGCTTCTTGGCCTTAGCGAGCCGCTCGCGCGCCTTCTCGCCCTCCTCGATCCCCTGGGCGAGCTCGACCTCCTGGACGTCGGTCAGCAGCGGGTATTGGCCGATCTCGCGCAGGTACTGCCGCACGAGATCCTCGTGGGCAGCCTCCTCCCTGTGGTCGTAAGGGCGAGTTGCTTCACTCATCGATGCGTACCTCTTTCTGGATGACCGTCAGTTGCGAGACCTGGACGACCCCACGCCGCCAACGAGAGCGTGAGAATCCTTCAGGGGCGGGGCCGGCAACTCGTCTATGGTGCCGCGCTTGCGGCCGGGCCGTGCTCGCCGCCTCCGTGAGGAAGTCGGATTCGTCTCTCCAATAAGGATGTTCTCCCATGGTACGGGAATCCCTCCCGGAGGGGAAGGGGGCAATTTCTGTATCTCGAAGACAAAAACAACCTGTGGAGGCGGATATTCCCCGCTTGACGTAGCCCGTGCTTTTGTTGCTTGGGTACCTAGCGCATTCCTCGCCGGCGAGGCGCGATCGCACCCGGAGAGGGTTTTGTGCGCCCGTATACTGCGCCGATGCCACCCCGAAACACCTCATTTCGCCTGCTCGCGTCCGTCCTCGTTCTGGCCATTGCGGGCCTGTCGGTCTTCCTCGCGGTGCGCGACGAGGGCGGCGGTGAAGGGGAGAACGGGACGCAGGCCGCCGCCAGGCTCGGAAAGGCGAGCGCTAAGCGCATCCACGAAACCAACGACGCAATCGAACGCGGCTGCGGTCTCGACAAGGACATTTTGGCCCGCGTGTGGAGGGGCTGGGTCCCCGGCCGATCGTTCGAGCTGATCCTCGTCCCTCAGGCGCCGAACTACCCCGGCAGCTTCGAATACACGGGCCACTCCGGTCCCTGGGACTACCTCCAGAACATCCCGCTCGTCTTCTACGGCTCAGGCATCGCCGCAAACGGCGTGCTCGAGGAGCCGGCCAGCCTCGCCGACGTCTATCCCACGGCGGGGTCGTTACTGAACACCGACCTGCCCCCGCGCTCGGGCAGGGCCTTGACCTCGGCTCTGCCGCCCGAGGCCGAGGCGCCTCCAAAGGTGATCGTGACGGTCGTGTGGGACGGGGTCGGGCGCAACGTCCTCGAGCTGTGGCCGGATGCCTGGCCGAACCTCAAACGACTCGAGAACGAAGGCACCTCGTATCTCAATGCGTCGCTCGGGTCTTCGCCGTCGATCACGCCGGCAACGCACACCACGCTCGGGACCGGCGCCTACCCTCGCGATCACGGCATCCCCGGGATCGAGATGCGCAAGGACGACGGCACGGTCGGCAGCGCCTTCATCGACCGCGACCCCAAGGACATGGAGCTGACGAGCTTCGGCGACGAGTACGACCTCGCGATGGGCAACGCGCCGATCGTCGGCATGGTCGGGTGGAAGACCTGGCACCTCGGGATGCTCGGCCACGGAACGCAGACGCCGGGCGGCGACGCGGATCAGTTCGGCATCCTCGGGGGCAAGGACGGCGACATCACCGGTAACGACACCTTCTATTCGACGCCCCCTTACCTTCC
>JALZCA010000043.1 GCA_030863285.1 Actinomycetota bacterium
GGATCGGGTGGGGTGACGGCCGGGTCGGGAGCGGGGGTAGCCGTCACGGCGCTGGGCACCCGGCGCCTAGCGCTTCGAGTACCGGCGCTGGAAGCGCTCGACCCGCCCGCCCGTGTCCACGAGCTTCTGCTTGCCCGTGTAGAAGGGGTGGCACTGGTTGCAGAGCTCGACGTGCAGCTCCGGCTTGACCGAGCGCGTCGTGAACGTGTTGCCGCACGAGCACGTGACGGTCGTCTCGACGTAGTCGGGATGGATGTCGTTTTTCACGTCACTTCCTTTCCTCGTCGCGAGCGGGAAGTTGCCCGTCGGCCTCCGAAGGCTCCTCGCCCGAAACACGAGCGCGTTCCTCGGCCTTGCGTTCGTAGGCTGCCGACGCCCGCGCCATCAGCTTCAAGGTCAGCGGGATGCTTCCGGCAAGGAGAATGATAGTTACCCACTCTGCGATACCAAGGCCGAACAACCGCATGAGCTGGTCTCTTATTCCCCTTTGACCGGGACCTTGGCGATCTCGCGGAGGAACTCGGCGTTGCCGCGCGTCGCCTTCATCTTGTCGATGAGCAGCTCGAGCGCACCACCGCCCTCGAGCGCGTGCAGCACTCGTCGGAGCCGCCAGACGAGCTGCAGCTCCTCGGGAGTGAGCAAGAGCTCCTCCTTGCGCGTTCCCGATGCGGAGATGTCGATCGCCGGGAAGATCCGCTTCTCCGACATCTTTCGATCGAGCTTGAGCTCCCAGTTACCGGTTCCCTTGAACTCCTCGAAGATGACCTCGTCCATACGGGAGCCGGTCTCGACCAGCGCGGTGGCGAGGATCGTGAGAGATCCACCGTGCTCGATGTTGCGCGCCGCCCCGAAGAAACGCTTGGGCGGATAGAGCGCGGTCGAGTCGACACCGCCCGAGAGGATGCGGCCCGAAGCCGGCGTCGCGAGGTTGTAGGCGCGCGATAGTCGCGTGATCCCGTCGAGCAGGATCATGACGTCCTTGCCGCCTTCGACGAGTCGCTTGGCGCGCTCGAGAGTCAGCTCGGTCACCTGGATGTGGTCGTCCGAGGGACGGTCGAAGGTCGAGTACACGACCTCGGCCCCCGCGACCGAACGCTGCATGTCGGTGACCTCTTCGGGACGCTCGTCGACGAGCAAAACGATGAGGTGGACCTCGGGGTTGTTGCGCCGGACCGCGTTTGCGATCTCCTGCATCACCGTCGTCTTACCGGCCTTCGGCGGACTGACGATCATCCCGCGCTGGCCCTTGCCGATCGGCGCGACCAGGTCGATGATGCGCGCGGTTATCTGCCGCGGCCCCTCGGTGTTCTCGAGCGTCAAACGGTCCTGCGGATAGAGGGGCGTGAGGTCGGCAAAGCGCGGGCGGCGCTGCACCGCCTCGGTCTCGGCGCCGTTGACCTCGCGAATCTTCAGCAGGGCCTGGTACTTCTCGGACTCCTTCGGAGCGCGCACGGACCCGGTGACCTCGTCACCCTTGCGGAGATGGAACCTGCGGACCTGGGACGCCGAGACGTAGACGTCTTTGTCGCCGGGCAGGTAGCCGCTGGTCCTGAGGAAGCCGTAGCCCTCCGGTAGGAGGTCGAGGATGCCGGTGCGGACCTCCGCGGTCGCGTCGTCTTCGACGTCGGTTTCGTCGTAGTCGTCGCGCTGGTAGTGCGGAACGTTGCCGCCGCCACCGCCGCGGCCCCGGCGACGACGTCGCCCGCGGCCCTCGCGCGGATCCGCCTTCTCGCGCGGACGCTGACGGTTGTCACGACCCTGTGGCCGGCGTCTCTGGTTGCGGTCGTTGTTCGAACGCTGGTCGCGCTCGCCCATCGCTCCCTCGTCGACGACGTTGTTACCGGTGCTAGAGCCGGAACCGCCGTCGCCCGACGCGCCGGTGGGCAAGGCCGCGTCGAGAGGAGGTGCCGCCTCGCGCGGACGGGGGCCGGGGTTCTCGCTCACCGGAGCGTTACCGGCCTGCGATGCCTGCACCGTTGCCGGCGTCTCGCCGGTCTGTGCGCCGTTCCCGGCACTCGCGCTGAGCCCGGCCTCGGAGCTCGGCGGCGTTCCGGATGGACGCGGCCGCGCGCCGCCGTTGCCGCCTGCGATGGCGTCGATGATCTCGGATTTACGGAGCCCCCCGACCTTCAGATCCATTGACTTGGCAATGGCCCTCAGTTCGGCCACCGCCTTGGACTCGAGGACCGAGCGGTCCAGCCTTTCGGACACTTCTTATGCCTCCTGCATCGAGGGAAGGAGCTCGCCCAAGTTGGGCTTTGCCGCTTCCCAGTCGTCGGTGAACCTCTTGTAGCCGGCGTCGCTGAGTGGATGTTTGACCAGCGATTGGAAGACCTTGAACGGCATCGTCGCTATGTCCGACCCCAGTCGGGCGGCCTCTACTACGTGGAGGGGGTGGCGAAGACTTGCGGCGAGCACCTGTGTCTCGTAACCCTGAACCGCGTAGATCTCGCAGACATCGGCCAGCAGCCGCATGCTGTCCGTGGCGATGTCGTCAAGCCTACCCAAGAACGGCGAAACGATGTACGCGCCGGCCTCCGCGGCGAGAATCGCCTGACTAGCGCTGAAAACAAGAGTCACGTTGACCTTTATTCCCTCGTCCGAAAGCTCGCGCGTCGCCGCGAGGCCATCGGGCATCATCGGGATCTTCACCACGGCGTTGTCGGCGATCTGCGCTATCTCGCGTCCCTGACGGACGAGGACCTCGGCCTTGTCGGACGTCGTCTCGATCGAGACGTCTCCGTCGACGATCGAGCAGATCTCCTTCACGAGTGGAAGGAAGTCGGTGTTGGCTTTGGCCACGTGCGACGGGTTCGTCGTTACTCCCCGAAGGACGCCCCAGCGCTGCGCCTCGCGGATCTCCTCGAGCTTGGCAGTGTCAAGCGACAGTTTCACGTTCTGCGTGTCCTTTCTCTTTTCCTTGGTCCACGACCTCGACTGCCCTCTCGAGAAGCCCCTGGTCCGCCTTTTCGTTTTGTCCTTCCACCGCGGCATACGCCGTTGTGATGATGTGGTCCATGATCTGCGAGAGAGTCTGGTCGTGGTCGTCGTGCGACACGATCGGCACCTCGCGCAT
>JALZCA010000059.1 GCA_030863285.1 Actinomycetota bacterium
CCGCGGTCGGCCACGCGAACGCGACGTCAGCGCGGATGTGCTTCGAGTTCATGACCACGTATGCGCCTCCATAAGCCTTGCGCGTGATCACCGTCATGCGCGGGACGGTCGCTTCGGAGAACGCGTAGAGCAACTTCGATCCGTGGCGGATGATGCCGCCGTACTCCTGCTCGGTTCCGGGTAGGAACCCCGGGACGTCGACGAACGCGACGAGCGGGATGTTGAACGCATCGCAGAAACGCACGAAGCGCGCCGCCTTGCTCGACGAGGTGATGTCGAGCGTGCCCGCCAGGACCTGCGGCTGGTTGGCGACGATGCCGACGGGGTGCCCGGCGAGACGCGCGAATCCGCACAGGATGTTCTGGGCCCAGTGAGGGTGGACCTCGAAGAACTCACCGTCGTCGAAGACCGACGAGATGACCGCGTGCATGTCGTAGGGCTTGTTGACCGAGTCGGGCATGAGCTCGACCAACTCGTCGCAGGAGCGCTCCGGATCGTCGGTCGGTGGGAAGTACGGGGGTGACTCGAAGTTGTTCGACGGCAGGAACGAGAGCAGATAACGAACCTGCGCCAGGCAGTCCTCGTCGTCAGCGGCGACGAAGTGCGCCACCCCGGACTTGGTGGCGTGGCTCATCGCGCCGCCGAGCTCCTCCTGGGTGACCTCTTGTCCCGTCACGGTCTTGATGACATCGGGTCCCGTGATGAACATGTGGGACGTCTCGCTGACCATGAACGTGAAGTCGGTCATCGCGGGGGAGTAGACCGCGCCTCCCGCGCAGGGTCCCATGATGGCGGAGATCTGAGGGATGACTCCCGACGAGCGCACGTTGCGATCGAAGATGTATCCGTAGCCGGCGAGCGACGCGGCCCCCTCCTGGATGCGCGCCCCTCCCGAGTCGTTGAGACCGATGACCGGCGCGCCCGTCGCCAGCGCGAGGTCCATGATCTTGCAGATCTTTTCGCCCATGACCTCTCCGAGCGAGCCGCCGAACACGGTGAAGTCCTGCGCGAAGACGAAGACCTTGCGGCCGTCGATCGTCCCCCACCCCGTCACGACGGCGTCGGAGTAGGGGCGCTTCTCTTCGATGCCGAACCCGTGACTGCGATGACGTACGAGCATGTCGGTCTCGACGAACGAACCTTTGTCGAGCAACTTGTCGATGCGTTCGCGCGCAGTGAGCTTGCCGCGCTCGTGTTGCCGGTCGATTGCCTTTTGGCCCCCGGCGAGGCGCGCCTGCTCCTGGCGTTGTTCGAGGTCGGTGAGCTGCTCGTCGATCGAATGGGTGGGCGCTGCGGGAGGCGCCGCTTCTCCGGCGACGGCCCCCGCGCCGTCTGCGCCTGCGGGCGCCGGCTGGGATTCCTCCGTCCTGGACATGGGCGGAGTGTACCGGCGCAGGCCGCAGCGTCCGGGGGCAGGCTCGGTCCGGCGAGCCCGTGCAACCCTTGGCGCGAAGGACCCGCAAAAGGGACCGAATCCCCCCAAACGAGTGCAGGGGACGGCGTGCCGGAGTCGAACAACTCCTGCATGAGGCTGCTACGGCTTATGGGCGATCTTAGCCAGCTCCGTCGAGAGTTCCGCGATCTTGCAACGGAGTCGGCCGCCCAAGAAGAACAGGCCAAATACGAACTGACGACGTCGGCACGCCGCTTCTCTCGGCGCGCCCGTCACGTCGTCGACGACAAGCTCTCGTTCTCCGCGACGCTGATGCGCGCCGGCGAGGTCGACGCGGCCAACCGGCTCCTCGAGGAGGTCCACGACGACGTCAGGACCGAGGAAGCCGCTCTCATCGAGAAGATGAACGAGGTCAAGGTCGCCCGCGCCGCAACGCGCGAGTCGATGTCACGCGTGCGCCTCGCCCGCATGCTGGCGGTCTCGCTCGTGGGGTCGCTGCTGATGGGCTTCTCGGCGCTCGGCATGGCCGCGGCCGGATTCGTGGAAGACCGCGAGCAGGACGAGATCAGGCGCAACGCCGCGGCCCAGCGCCGAGCCCTCGAGGATCGCGGTTCGCGAGCCGGGGCCATTCGGCGCCTTAAGCAGCTCGATGGTGACGTGCGCAAGGTTCTGCTCGCCGTCGATCTGCCAGTCGCGTCGCTCTCGCCGGCCGAGGTCCGCCGTATCGGCATATTGACCGACGGGGCCGTCGACCTCGGCGCACTGCAGGAGTTCCTCGTTGACGTGCTCGACTCGCCCGACCTTGCCGCAGAGGTCGCGGCGCGCATCGCGACGCAGGTCGAGTCGGTCACGACGGCGGCCGGCGCGGCGGCCGAGGAGGCTCCGAGCGTGGACGTGGATGTCTCGCGCGTGAAGAGGAAGGCGCAGAGAGTCGAGCGCTCCGGAACGGCCGCGGGAGAGGCTAGTGACGAGGAGACCTCCGAGGCCAGCCCCAGCCCCACGCCCGAGGAGACCGAACCTCCCGCGGAGGAGAACGAGACCGAGCAGACCGAAGAGAACGGTAATAGGCACGAGACCGGCGGCGACGACGACAAGAAGGGCGGGTCGGGCGAAGGCGGCGGCAACGTGCCCGGCGGCGAGGGACTGCCGCTCGACGGCGGTATCTAGACCGGGGCGAACCCCTCCTCGAGCGTCCCCGCGAGACCGGCCGACTCGATCCGCACGATCCCGGCCTCATCCGTAACGGTTCCTATGCGTTGAGCCGCATGGCCGCGGGCGGCGATTGCGTCGACGGCGGCCTTTTCGTCTTCGGGGCGCGCGACCACGACGAACCCGACGCCCATGTTGAACACCCGGTACATCTCCGAGGGCGCGACGTCGCCCGCCTCCGCGATGAGATCGAAGATCGGTTGGGGCTGTGGGAGCCCGTCGAGCCGGTAGCCCACGCCCGGGTTGAGCCGTCCCAGGTTCAGCAGACCGTCGCCGGTGACGTGGGCCATCCCGGTCGGCCGAATGCCTTCGTTCCACGCGCCGAGCAGCGCGCGGACGTAGATCTCGGTCGGTCTGAGGAGTTCGTCGCCGAGCGTGCACCCAAGCCCAGGGACCTCGTCGTGGAGATCGAGACCCGCGTCGCGGAGCACCCGGCGCGCGAGCGTGAAACCGTTGGAGTGCAGCCCCGACGAACGGATTCCGATGACGACGTCGCCTGGAGCGATCGCGTCGCCGAGCACGAGCTCCTCGGGCCGCAACGTCCCGATAGCGGTTGCGACCAGGTCGAATGCGGTGGGGTCTCCTTCGGAGCGGCCATCGGAGCCGATGACATCGGGTAGCTGGGCGAGCTCTCCCCCCGGCACGGCGACGCCGGCCTCCTTTGCCGCCGCGCCCAGGCCCTGGAGGATCTGATCCGTTCTCCGCTCGTCGAGCGTGTGGACCCCGAGGTAATCGACGACCGCAAGCGGGCGGGCCCCCACGCAGATCAGGTCGTTGACGTTCATCGCCATGCAGTCGAAGGCGATCGTGTCGTAGCGGTCGAGGGCCGACGCGATGACGGTCTTGCTGCCGACGCCGTCGGTGCATAAGGCGAGAGCGAGATCGTCGCGGACCTTCAGGACGGCCGCGTAGTGCCCGAAGTCGGTGAGGACCTCTGCGCCGTGGACGAAGGAGAAGGTCGGTCCGAGGTGGCGAGCAACGGCGGACAGAGCGTCGTCCTGGTCGCGCACCCCCGCCTGCTCGTACTGATCGGTCACGCGGCTAACGTATCGCAGCCACCTGCGGGGGTCGCGGATGCGGTGGACGCCGGCCGCCAGCCCTGGGCAGACCCCGGACGGGGAGGTCTTAAAGCCCGCGTCAGACAAAGCGTCAGACAACCCCGCAACGACTTCGTGTCGCAGGCCTCTCCTATCGTGGGGAAGCGACGGAAGGCCTGCGATCCAAGGCCTGAGCGGCCGGAGCGCAAGGCGGGCACCCGAAGGCAGGCGGGCACCCGAAGGCAAGGCGGGCACCCGAAGGCAAGTCCGCGGGATGCGATGAAGGGAACGAGATGAAGAGCGGGACGGCGAGATGGATCACTGCCCGAGACCTGGCGCGCAGCAGTCGGGAAGTCCTGGACGGCGTCGAGCGAACGGGGACTCCCGTGATGATCCTGCGGCACGGGCACCCCGCGGCGATGTTGCTTCCGGTCGGCGAGGCGGCGCGGAAGGCACGCGTGCGGGAGGTCCTATCAGGTGTTCCCCGGGACGCGTACGCGGACCTGCTCGGTGTGAACGTCGATCCACCAGCCGGCGAGAAGCCCGCGGCTCCTGCCGACGACGTCGTTCACCGGGATGTTCTGAAGGCGGCGAACCTCACCGAAGATGAAGAGGCAGTGGTGCGGGCGGCGGACGAGACCCTGCAAGGGCCCGACGCGATTGCTCGGAGTGCAGGTGGGATGTCGCCCAAACCTCTAACGCTCGCCCTGTCGCGCCTCGAGATGAAGAAACTCCTTCATCGTGACCGCAGTGGGTACGTTCTCACGCCCAAGGGAGCTGCCGTTCGGGTCGCGCTCGCCCAACGTGATCGGGTGCGCGAGCGAGACGGTCCCGGCTAGCCGACGGGCTCGGTCGATTGCGGCGTGGGGGTTGACGTCTCCTGCTTCCTTCTCTTTGCGGCCGGGATCTCGCGCGGGAGCTTGAGCGAGAACAACAGCGCCACGCCGGCGGGTATCGCTCCGACGACATATGCCGTGCCGTAGCCCTGCGTGTCCGCTACCGCCCCGAGGGCCGAGGGCGCCAGCATGTAGCCGAGGTCCCCGGCCATCTGGTTGACCCCGACGGCGGTGCCGGATCCTCCTTCGGGGATCGAGTCGGCAAGAAGCCCACCGGCCGCCGCAGATCCGGCCGCGACTCCGGCGCCTATCAGGACCATCAGCGGGAAGAAGAGGGTCGGAGCCGGATCGACCTGTCCGAGCAACAGAGTCGCAATCAGCGTTATGACGAGCGACGGAACGAGCACCGCGCGGCGCCCGTACCTATCCGCCGCAGGGCCCGCGATTACGAGGACGACGAAGATCTCGGCCGCGCTCAGCAACGTGAATGCGATGCCTATCTTCGTCCCGCTGAAGCCGAGTTGCTCGTCGGCGAAGATGGTTCCGATTTGTTGCGCGGGGCCCGACAGCGTCCACCAACCGACCAGCGTGGCGAGCAATGCGACGCTGTACCGGATGTCTTTGAACAGGGGCTTCGCGGCGCGCAGCGACTCGAGTGGCGAGCGCTTCTCGGATTCCTTTCCGCGGACCTTGTCGCTCATCGCGAACCACGCGATCGTCGCCGCGAGGAGCAACCCCGTCGCGTAGATATGGAAGGGAGCGCGGTTGCCGAGCTGGTCGCGCAGCAGTCCTCCCACGAGCGGGCCGATCCCGGCACCGATCAGGAACGACGCTCTCCAGATCCCGGTCGCTCTCCCCATAGCGCGCGGCGGGATGATTTTGATGATCCGGTTCATCAGCCCGGCGATGAACAGGGCTGAACCGCCGCCGCCGATGCCGCGCGCGATGACGAGTTGCCAGAACGTCTGAGCGAACCCAGACGCGTACGACGATGCGGCGACGATCAGGATCCCGGTGACGGTCGCGAAGCGCTCTCCGAAACGGTCGACGACGAGACCGCCGACGATCCCAAACGAGAAGCGGTTGAAGCCGAAGACCAATTGGACAAGCCCAACCATCGCGAGTCCGACGCCGAACGAGCGGGCAAACGCGGGCAGTACCGGGATGACGAGGCTGAAGCCGATTGCGACCACGAGCCCGATCGGGAGCAGGCGGCGGAACTCGGCGACCGTCCACGGCGAGGGGGGAGTTTCGTCCGGCTCGCTCGAGGCGGTGCGCGCGACCGCTTCGCCCGGCACTTCCCCCGGATCGCCGACCGCCGCGCCCGGGCCCGGTCCACGAACCCCGGCCCCCGGGCCCTGTCCACGAACCCCGGCCCCCGGGCCCTGTCCACGAA
>JALZCA010000090.1 GCA_030863285.1 Actinomycetota bacterium
CCCCCGCCCGGCACCTGAGGACAGAACTCGTTGTTCGTGTCTAGGGTGACAGTTCCCTGCGGCGTCTCTACGTCCTTGGCGTCGGCGTTCTCCCAGTACCACGCCCAGGTCGTGACGTCGGGAGAGACGGTCTTGGTCTCCTCGGCGTGCGCCGCGCCGGAAGAGAGGACCAGCGCGCCGGCAACCAAGGCTGCAGAAGCGAAGGTCGAGAAGAAGCGTTTGCCGTCCAAGCCTGCCCTCCGTATGCGATCGGGACCTGGAAGATGGATTCGTTGCTCGGGGGGAGTTTCCTGCCGCCGCCCGCGGCGAAGTGTAGCGGAAATCCGCCCTGTGGGTCGGTTTGCTACGCTTGCGCGGCCGTGAAGAAGCTACGCGCCTTGTGGGCGTCGTTGATGGGGGACACCGACCGACGCGTCCGGCTCGGTCGGATCATGGGCTTCGTGCTGATCGTGATCGGGTTCGTGGCGATCGCCAAAGCATGGGACGGTGCGGCCAGCCAGACGCTGCTCCCGGCGATGTTCCCCTATCTCCTGTCGGGTGGTTTCCTCGGCCTCGGGCTCGTGATCACCGGAGCGATGCTGATCTTCCTCGCGACCCTGAGGGCGGAGCGCCAGCTCCTCAGCGACCGCTACGAGCAGATGGCGACGCTCCTCAGCCGCAACCTCGCCCGCATGGCGGTGTCGGCGAACGGCGCCGCGGCCTCCGGCGAGACCGTGGTCGCGGGACAGACGGCCTACCACCGGCAGGGTTGCCGGGTGCTGCAGGGCAAGGAGGACCTCCTGCCGATCCCGCTCGAGCAGGCGGTCGCCGAGGGCCTGGCTGCGTGCCGGGTGTGCGACCCGCCGCCACCGCCGGAGGAAAAGAGCGAGGAAACACCTTCGGGGGCCGCGACGTCCGAGGACGACGCCCCGGAGGAAAAGGGCGACAAGGCGCCTACTTCAGCGAGCGGAACACGAAGCCCGTAATCGCCTTCGGCCAGAAGTAACTCGCCTTCTGCGGCATGCGCTCGCCGCTCTTTGCAACCTCGATGACCTCGGCCGCCCGCAGCGGCTTGAGCAGCACGCCTCCGGTCCATCCCTGCGACACCAGCCGCCCGACCTCGGCGGCGTCGTGCGAGAAGACGAGCTCTTCGGGAGGGCCGCCGAAGACACGCTCGAAGACGACCTCGTGAAGAGCGACCACGTCGAGGTCGCGCCAGGCGGGAGCGCGGTCGCCGACGACGTCCCTGACGTCCGCATCGGATAGCTCGACCAGCAGGTCGCGCTCCGCGAACACGAACAGCAGCGGATGGTCGGACTTCGATTCCGCGAGCGCCGCGCGGCCCCCGCCCGCGTCGAAAGACTTCACCTCGAACGAGGTGCGCAGCTGCCGCTCGATCTCGTCCGCGCCCAGCGCGCTTCGGAAGGCTCGGTTGTAGGGCAGGACCTCGAGGTCGCCGGCGTCGGCGTCGACGCAAAACGTCATTACTGCGTCGTGAGGGCCGGGCCCCTCCTGCTCGCTGGCGAAAGCGAGGGCGGTCTCGTATCGATGGTGGCCGTCGGCGATGACCAGCGGGCCCTCTGCGGTGGCGCCGGCAAGCATCTCGATCTCCGCGGGGGCCGTTATCGTCCAGAGCCGGTGGAGGTTGCCGAGGTCGTCGGCAAGGCGCCCGGCAGTCGGCCGGTGCTGCAGTGAGTCGAAGAACGGCACCAGGTCCCCACCACCGCGGTAGATCGCGTAGATGGGCGAGAAGTTGACCGGGCAGGCCCGCAGCAGCGTGAGGCGATCCTCGATCGGGCCCGGCATCGTGCGCTCGTGGGGGAGTACGCCGGATGTCTCGCCGAAGCGCTCCAGTCGCAGCGCGCCGATGACACCTACGACGTAACGACGGGCCCCCGTCGGAGTGACGAAATCCTGCCGATAGACGTAGAAGGTTGGGGCGTCGTCTTTTTTCAAAACGCCTTCGTCGAGCCAGGCGCGCAGGCGGTCGGCGGCGACTTCGTAGCGACGACGCTTGGGTTCGTCTTCGCTCTCCGGACGCGGCAGCTCGAAGCGAATCGCGTTGTGGGGGTGGCGCCTGTAGAGGTGTTCTTGCTCGTCGGACGAGATGACGTCGTAGGGCGGGCAAACGACGTCCTTCAACTCGTCCGCGTTCGCGTAGCGGAACCCCTCGAAGGGGCGCACTTCGGGCATGGCACGTGTATACCCGACGAGTGCGCTTTGCCTAAGAGCTGGAACCCCGGCGCGGAACCGAACGACTAAGTGGTTGTGAAAGCCAGTGCTCGTCGCGCCGTCGTGATCTCGTCTTGGACAAAGACCGTCCCGGCTAGATGCGGTGTCTCACCGTGCCGGAGTTCGGGGCGCGGTCGCAGTCGGGGCACTCGTCGGGGCCCGGTTCCTTGACGTGCCATCTGTAACTGTTGGGGTTGCCGATCGCCCTCTTGCGGAAGATGTAGACGATCGTTCGCCCGTTCGGGCGCTGCGTGTTGACCGTCGCGTGGGTCCTCTGTTCGTGCAACGCGATCATGTTCTCGTAGCCGCAGACGCGGTAGTCGGGCAAGCCGCCGCCGCTCGTCTCGAAGGTCACGCAGGGGCCGCGCGACGTCCTGAAGGGCCTGTACGCAACGACCGTGTGCTTCAACTTCCCGTTGCGATGCGAGTGAGACGCGAACCGGATGTCGACGCGCTGGCCGCCGTCGCGGGGGTCGGAGATCGTGCGCGACGAGCCGAACGCTGCGGGGGCGAGCAGGATCAAGGCAGCCAGCCCCACGGTCGCGGCTCTCTTGATCTTCTGATGGAGCATGTGCGTCTCCCTCGGCTTGTGGTCGGCGACGACTACCGTACGCTGCCGCGCGGGCTGCCCCGCGCGGCTCACGAGAACGCCCGTTCGCCGGTCAGTCGCTCGCCCAGGATCAGCGTGTGGATCTCGCTCGTCCCCTCGTAGGTCAACACCGACTCGAGATTGTTCGCGTGCCGGATGACCGGGTACTCCAGAGT
>JALZCA010000123.1 GCA_030863285.1 Actinomycetota bacterium
CGCTCGCCGTCGAGGTAGGCAAGGCTCACGACGACGATCAGGGCCAACTGAGGGGTGACGCTGAGGAACGTGACCTGCTCGAGGACCGTGGATTGCAGGACGAGGGCCGCTACCAGCAATCCGCCGACCGCGATGACGCGCGCTATGCCGAGGTCTCTCAGCATGCCCGGGTTCTTTACGTCCACGGCCACGCTCACTTCGCCGCGCCCTCGTCCGCTGCGCTCTTGTCTTCGCCTTCGACCGGGCCGGTCTCGAGAAGCACGTGCAAGATGTTCAGGCTGTCGAAGTCGACCACCGGCTCGACCTCGATGGCCGGAGTTGCGCTCGTCTCGTCGGCGCTCACGCTCGACACTTCACCGATCGGAATGTTCGGCGGGAACACGCCGCCGTCATAGGTCGACGTGACAACAGTGTCCCCGACGTCGACGTTGGCATCCGGGTCCACGTAGTCCATCGATAGCGGCTCGCCGCCGCCGTTACCGCTCACGCCGCCCGTGTCCCCGACGCCTTCGATCTTCGCCTTCGCGGCTGCGTTTGCATCGATCAACAACAACACGGTGGCGTAGTCGTCGGTGATCGGCTGTGTGGTCTTACCTACTAATCCCCCTGCAGTGGGATCGATGACGGCCATGTCGGGCTCGATCCCGTCGTCCTCGCCTTTGCTGATCGTTATCGACCACTTGTAGTTGGCAGCCTGATTCGCAAGCAGCTCGACGGCGACGTAGTCCATCGTGAACCAGGGCTCGTCCAATCGCAGCGCGTTCCGTGCCGCGACGAGGTCCTCCTCCATCGCGTCCGCCCGCTCCGCCTGAACACGCAACTCCGCGACCTGGTCGCGCAGCTCCTCGTTCTCGTCTCTCAGGCTGCCGAGGTCGCCGATCGACGAGAAGAAGTTCCGCACCGGGCGGACGACGACGGACACGCCGCGCTGAATGGGAGCAACCACGGCTCCGGCTGCGTCGCGTGCTTTGTCTAGGGGACCTTCACCCTCGGTCTGGAAGTCGAGCGTGATGACCCCGATTGAAAGGGCGACGAACGCGACCAACAACAGCCGCCCTCGCCCTGATCGGCGAAACATCGCTATAAAAACCTCGTCGCAATTGCGAAAACTTGGGGGTAGCGCGTCGTTCAGTAGCCCTTGCGGCGCTCGGCCGCCGAGCCGCCACCCTGCACGTCCATCGTAAGCCCCCAGAGCGAAAGGGCAAAAACACGCTCTGACCTGGGCTAACGCGTCGCAGCCTCAACTCGGGCCGCGAAAACCACTCGTATATGACTTCGCCGGACGGCGGCGTCTCCCTGCGCCGCGGCCGCCTTGGAAGGCTAGTTCCGGGTCGAGGAGATGAGGACCCGCTTGAGTGACTCGAACTCCTCGAGACACTTGCCCGAACCGACCGCCACGGATGACAGCGGCTCCTCGGCGATGTGGATGGGCATGCCGGTCTCGTGCTTGAGCCGCTCGTCCAGGCCCTTGAGGAGCGAGCCCCCTCCGGCCAGGACGATGCCCTTGTCCATGATGTCGGCGGCGAGCTCGGGCGGCGTCTTGTCCAAGGTGTTCTTCACCGCGTCGACGATCGCGTTGACCGGCTCCTCGATGGCGCGCCGGATCTCCTCGGCCGACACGATGATGGTCTTCGGCAACCCGGTCACCAGGTCGCGCCCGCGGATCTCGGCCTGCTTCTCGTCCGGGAACGGGAACGCCGACCCGATCCCCATCTTGATCGTCTCCGAGGTGCGCTCGCCCAGCGCGAGCGAGTACTCCTTCTTTATGTAGTTGACGATCGACTCGTCGAGCTCGTCGCCGCCGATACGGATCGACTGGCTCGTCACGATGCCGCCGAGCGAGACGACCGCGACCTCAGTCGTTCCACCACCGATGTCGACGACCATGTTGCCGGTCGGCTCGTGTACGGGAAGACCCGCGCCGATAGCTGCCGCCATCGGCTCTTCGATGATGAAGGCACTGCGCGCGCCGGCCGAGATCGTGGCCTCTTCGACCGCGCGTTGCTCGACACCCGTGATGCCCGACGGAACGCACACGACGACGCGCGGCTTGACGAGGAACGAGCGCCGGTGAACCTTCTGGATGAAGTAGCGAAGCATCTTCTCGGTGACGTCGAAGTCCGCGATGACGCCGTCCTTGAGCGGCCGGATCGCGACGATGTGCGCGGGAGTGCGGCCGATCATCTGCTTGGCTTCGGCACCCACCGCGAGGATCGCCCCGGTCTTGGTATTGATAGCGACGACGGAGGGTTCGTTCAACACGATGCCGCGGCCGCGCACGTATACGAGCGTGTTCGCAGTGCCGAGATCCACGGCCATGTCGCGGCCGATAACTTGGAACAAGTTATCCATTTTTAACTCCCGATATCACTTCTTTACACGGTGAACCCGCAAGACTAGCCGAAGAAGAGTTTGATCTCCCGCTCGGCCGATGCAGGTGAGTCCGACCCGTGCACGATGTTCTCTGTAATTACAGTTGCGTAGTCCCCGCGGATCGACCCTGGAGCCGCTTCCAGCGGATTGGTCGCCCCCATGATCTGCCGCATTCCCGAGACGGCGTCTTCGCCACTCACCACCATAGCGACCACGGGACCCGAGGTGATGAAGGACACCAGTTCGCCAAAGAAAGGTTTGTCGGTGTGCTCTTGGTAATGCTCGCGCGCCAAGCTCTCGTCGATCGTGAAGAGCTTCATCTCGCTCAGCTCGTACCCCTTTGATTCGATTCTGCGGATGACCTCGCCCACTAGACGATGGCGCACGCCGTCGGGCTTAACCATGATGAAGGTGCTCTGTTGCTCGGCCACGTTTCCTCCCACCGTTGCATTCGAAACGGTCACCCTAATGGTTGTTCGAACTAGATCTCGCGCTCGCTCGACGCGCGCAACCGCCCGGAAGTACGACGTGATCGTAACGGCGATGATCGCGACAGAGGCGATCGCTATGAGCACTCCCCCGCGC
>JALZCA010000127.1 GCA_030863285.1 Actinomycetota bacterium
CTCGAGCTCCGCGCACGCCTCCTCCGCACTCATGCCCTTGCGGTAGGGACGATCGGAAGTCATCGCGCTGAACGAGTCGGCGACCGCGACGATGCGCGCCTCGAGCGGGATCTGCTCTCCGCGTAACCCCTGTGGGTAACCGCTTCCGTCGAACTTCTCATGGTGATGAAGGATCGCCGGAGCGATGTTGCGCAGGGCCGGAACCTGCTGGACGAGCCGGTAGCCGATGCGCGGGTGCAGCTCGATCACGCTGCGCTCCTCGGGCGTGAGGTCCGCGGGCTTGAGCAGGATCCGCTCGCTGATGCCGATCTTGCCGACGTCGTGGAGCAGCGAGCCGAACAGCAGCTCCTCGCGGCGTCGCCGGTCGAGGCCCATGCGGTCGCCGACGGCCGCGACGTAGCCCGAGACCTCGTCGGAGTGCTTGCGCAGGAACGGGTCCTTCGCCTCGAGGGCGTCCGCGATCAACCGGACCGTGGCGACATAGGAGTTGCGGAGATCGCCGCGCAGGCGCGCGTTGCTGAGGATCGCGCCCGCGTGGTCGCCTAACGAGAGGAGCACCTCGTCTTCGAGTTCCTCAAAGCCGCCGTCGCGGTTGGCGCATACCACGACGCCGCTGAATTCGTCTTGGATGTAGATCGGGATCGCCACGAGGTTGTGGATCTCTTGGTCGGCCGGGTGATCGCCTTCGGGCGTGTCGTCCTCGCGCAGCGTCGTGTCGTGCGCGATGACCTCGCGCGCGAAGCGTTGTGCGAGTGAGCTGTGCTCGGGGTCGTTGTCGAACCCGCGCGCGGCGCGCAGATCGAGGTCACCGTCGCCGTCGTCGTCACCGCGCGCCAGCAACAGGCCCTTTTGGGCTTCGACCAGGCTCGTCGTGAGCTGCAAGACCATCGCGGGGATGTCGGATGGGTCGCCGAGGGGGCCTCCCTGGTTGTTCATCTCGGCGATGCGCGACCGCAGCTCATGGTTCCACTCTCTGATCCGGCTGTTGACGTCGCTCAGCTGGGACCGTTCTCGCTGCAGCTTCTCGACCTCTGAATCCTTCTCCTGATTGCGCCGCTCGAGCTCGTCGCGCTGCGCGCGCAGCCCTTGTGCCTCGTCTTGCTGGGCTGCGAGTTGCGTCGACAGCTGCTCGCGCTCCTGCTGCATCTGCTGGAGGGCCACCTCGCGCTCGTGCGCGGCACGCTCGGCGTATGCGCGCGCATTGCGTTCGGCCTCGAGGGCGCTTAGAGCGCCACGCCTCAGCGCGTACCAGCCGGCTAGAGCGAGAGCCAGTGCACCGAGCGTGAGTGCCATCACGACGGTCCCGGCCCGACCCGGCCCGAGATCGTCGTTTCCCAGGCTGATCACGAAATACACCAGCGCCGCCACGCCCACGAGGAGCGCCGCGTAGAACAGGGCGTCTTGCTTGAACCTCTGCATGCTCCGCCTCCGATCGTTCGTCCTGCCGGCCCGTGTCGGGCGAGCCGACCCATCCCCCCGCAGCAGATGCGTCTTTGGTCGCGCGCCGTGGTGAATCGACAGCGCAGCGTGCGGAAGTTTTTACCTTACCCGGGCGGTTTCTAAACCTGCGCCTGCATATCGTGGACTCGACCGGACGTCGCTAAGCTCTCGGCCGTGAGCGCGAGGACCGTGGTGGTGACGGGGGCGTCCACGGGCATCGGGCGCGCCTGCGCCCTGAGGCTCGACAAGACCGGATGGCGCGTCTTCGCCGGCGTGCGCAAGGACGAGGACGCGCAGTCGCTCGCGCGCGACGCCTCCGGGCGGCTCACGCCCCTGATCCTCGACGTCGCCGATGCCGCTCACGTGGCCGACGCCGCACGTCGGGTTCGGGAAGCGGCCGGCGACGAGGGCCTCGGCGGTCTCGTCAACAACGCGGGGATCACCGTGCAGGGCCCCCTCGAGTACCTCTCGATCGATGAGCTCCGCCGTCAATTCGAGGTCAACGTCATCGCTCAGCTTGCCGTGACGCAGGCTTTCTTGCCCCTGCTACGGCGCGCGACCGGGCGCATCGTTTTCATGAGCTCGATCTCGGGCCGCGCCGAGGCATTGCCGATCATCGGGCCCTACGCGGCCTCGAAGCGCGCCCTCGAGGCCCTCGCCGAGTCGTTGCGAGTCGAATTGCTGCCGTGGCGCATACGAGTCGTGCTGATCGAGCCCGGCAGCATCGCCACCCCGATCTGGGAGAAAGGCGTGGCGACCTTCGACGACCTCGTGGCGACGCTTTCCGACGAGGCAAAGGAGCGTTACTTGAAGACGCTCGAGCGAGCCCGGGTCGTGGGGCAGAAGAGCGGCGAGCGGGGGATACCGCCCGAGCGGGTGGCGGACAAAGTGGAGCACGCGCTCACCTCGCCGCGCCCGCGTTTTCGTTACGTCGTCGGCATCGACGCGCACGCCCAGGCGCGCCTGATGCCCGCGCTCCCGCGTGCGCTGCGCGACAAGGCCATCGGACGCTTGCTGGGCTACGACTGAGGTTCGGCCCTCTCCGGCGGCTCGAGCCTCCACGCCGCCATCCGGCGAAGCGCCGCGTCGGTCCACTTCGATCCCTGCCACTCCCTTTGGGGGTCGAAGGTGTCGTGGCCGACTAGGGCCTCCCGCAGGAGCCATCCTCGGCCCGTCAGTCGCCAACCCAAGTCGCTCCTGTGAATCGAGCCGCGCAGGGCGAGGTCGTCGAGCGCCTCTCGTATCTGCCGGCCGCCCCATTCGTGCGAGATGTTCGACGGCGAGAAGCGGTGCCCGCGCTGACCGCGCACGAGTAGGTCCTGCTCTATCGAGCTCAACTTGTTGGCCTCCTGGGAGGCGTCGCCGAGAGGCGAGCCCTCGATGTCATACTCACGACCGGTGAACGGTTCGACGACGCAACCATCCAGAGGTTGCAGGGTCGCGATGGGTCGCCGGTGCCAACAGACCACGAGTCGTTCACCTGCCTGAACCCGCTTCAACGCAGCGGCGGGATTGCGACTTAGGTCGCGCACCGAGACCGCCTCAAACCGAACGCGTTTGCGCATGCGAGGAAGTTAGCGCCGGGGTGCGACACCGACGGGTCCGACGAAGGTGGCGCCGGGTGCGACGCGGCGCGCCTCGAGGATGTGAGCCTCCCTTTGCAAAATGTCAGACGGTGTCTGACAAATTGTCAGGCCAAGTTGAGATGGAGGAGGTGGGTTCCGAAAGGCCGGTGCGAACGGCCGGGCGAGGCCGCCGCCGGAGGCGAGCGGGGACGAGCCCGCCGCCGGAGACGACGCGCCGACGGGGACGAGGCGGCCGCCGGAGACGACGCGCCGGCGGGACGAGACCGCCCTGGACGAGGTC
>JALZCA010000137.1 GCA_030863285.1 Actinomycetota bacterium
CGGAACGACCGCACCGCCAGAGGAGTGCCGAGCAGTGTGAAGGCGAGACCTATGAAGGCGGCGATCAAAACGTTGGTCACGACGCGTCTTCCCCCGTCCAACCGACGCGTGCAAGGCAGGCGCGCGCGACATTGCGATCGTCGAACGGGATCGTGTGGTCGCGGAACTGCTGGCCGGTCTCGTGGCCCTTCCCCGCGATCACGACGACGTCTCCCGGCTTCGCCTCCTCGATCACGCGCGCGATCGCCTGCGCGCGGTCTGCAAGGACATCATCGGCGCCGTCGGGTCTTTCCGCGAGAACGCCCTCGAGGATCGCGTCGATGATCGCCCGCGGGTCCTCGCTGCGGGGATTGTCGGACGTAACTACCACGTAGTCGGCGAGGCGCGCCGCGACCGCGCCCATCAACGGTCGTTTGCCGCGGTCGCGATCACCGCCGCAACCAAAGGTGCATATGACCCGGCCTCGGTCGGCCAGCGCTCGAGCGCCGCGCAGCACGTTGTCGAGCGAGTCCGGAGTGTGCGCGTAGTCGACCACAACCGTGAACGGCTGACCCGCGTCGACGGCCTCGAATCGGCCGGGAACCGCTTTCAAATGCTCGATCCCGGCCTGGATAGCCTGCAAATCGATCCCCGCCCGCCACGCCGCGGCCGCGGCAGCGAGGCAGTTCGATATGTTGAAGTGGCCGACGAGCGCCGTCGCCATCTTTGTTTCACCGACACCAGCTATCTCGAGGACGAACTCGCTCCCCCAGGGACCGGATAGCACGCCGGCGGCGCGCACGGCCGTTCGCTCGTCGCCACCGAACCCATCGCAGGGGATGACGGCCCCGTCGTAAAGCCTGCGTCCAGAAGCGTCATCGAGGTTGACGACGCCGCGGCTCGCATGCTCCGGGGTGAACAACATCCGCTTCGCCGCGAAGTAGTCCTCCATCGTGGCATGGAAATCGAGATGATCCTGAGACAGGTTCGTGAACGCGGCGACGTCGAAGACGAGCGACTCGACGCGGTGCATGACGAGCGCGTGCGAGGTGACCTCCATGGCAACGGCGGACGCGCCCGCGTCGCGCATCTCCGCTAGCAATCTCTGGAGGTCGAGGGACTCGGGCGTCGTTCGAACGCCGGGGACGCGCCGGTCCCCGATGCGCGTCTCGATGGTCCCGATCAATCCCGTCGTCTTGCCCGCCGCCCTGAGGATCGAGTCGAGCAAGAACGCGGTAGTGGTCTTCCCGTTGGTCCCGGTAACGCCGAGAAGCATGAGGTCGTTGCCGGGACGACCGTAGAACTCGGCGGCGCACCGAGCCATGGCGACGCGCACGTTGTGCACGACGATCTCGGGGGCCCCGGTGCCCGTGGGCCGTTCGACGCACAGCGCCACGGCGCCCGCCGAAACCGCCGCAGCGGCGTACTCGTGGCCGTCGCTGAGCGTGCCCGGGATGCAAAAGAACAAGTCACCGGGCCCCACCGCGCGCGAGTCGTAGGCGAGGCCGGAGACCGCGATCGGCTCCCCAGGAGCCTCGACCAAGACGTCGCCACAGGCGCGCGAAAGAGCGTCGAGAGTCGATGAGCGTTGGACGTCGGTCATGTCCACGAGCCTAGTCGTGTGCCGGAGCGGCTCCGGCCTCCTCGGCCTCGCTCTCGCGCGCCGCCGCGGCGGCATCTTCCTGCGGCGGGACGCCCAGCCGGCGCAGCGCGAACTCCGCGATCGTCTTGAACGTCGGCGCCGCGGTCGAGCCCCCGTAGATGACGTCGGGCTCGTCGAACGAGATCACGATTGCGATCTCCGGATTCTTCGCCGGGGCGAACCCCGCAAACGACGCGACGTACTCCTCGCCGTAAGTACCGGTTTCGTCGACCTTCTGCGCGGTGCCGGTCTTGCCGGCAATGACGTAGCCGGGAACCTGTGCCTCGATGCCCGTGCCCTCGTCGACGACACGGACCATCATCTCGGTCAGCTCGCGCGTCGTCTTGCGCGAGACGATCCTCTTGCGCGCGGGGTCGGGTGAAGCGACGATTTCGCCGTCGGCGTCCATCGTCGCGGAGATCAACTTCGGCTCGGTCCACACGCCGTCGTTCGCGATCGTCGAGTAGGCCGCGGCCATCTGCATCGCGGTTACCGCTACGCCCTGTCCGATGGGGATCGTTGCGATCGTCGTGCCCGACCACTCCGAGCGGGGCGGCATGTCGCCGCCGACTTCGCCGTGGAAGTCCAGTCCGGTGGGCTCCCCGAAGCCGAACTCGTGCACGTAACGGTCGAGCCGCTCCTCGCCCAGCTCGAGGCCGATCATTATCGTCCCGACGTTCGACGAGTCGGTGAGTATGTCGGAGACGGTCATCTCCATCACCGGGTGCGCGTGCGAGTCGTGGAACACGCGGTCGAGGTACGGCATAGCGTCGGGGACCACGAACGTCGTCTTCGGCTGGACGACCTCTTCCTCGAGCGCCGCCGCGAACGTCACCGGCTTGAAGATCGAACCGGGTTCGTATTGATCGGTTACCGCTCGGTTCCGCTGCGCCTCGGGCTTGTAATCGCCGGCGTTGTTGGGGTCGAAGTCGGGAACGTTCGCCATCGCCAGCACCTCGCCGGTGTCCGGCCGCATGATGACGGCCGTCGCGGCCTTCGCGCCGTACGTCTCCGTGGCTTGGGCAAGCGTCCTCTCGGTGAAGTACTGCAGTTCCTTGTCGATCGTGAGGAAAAGGGAACGACCGGGCAGGGGCCGCTCGTAGGTGAACTCGGCTTGCGGCAAGGGGTTCCCCGCGGGGTCTTGCTCTAGAACCATCCGGCCCGGCGTCCCGCGAAGGATGTCCTCGTACTGCGCCTCGATCCCCGCTTCGCCGACTCCGTCGACGTTCGCGAAGCCGAGGACGTGGGAGGCGAGCTTGTCGTTGGGGTAGTAGCGCTTGGCCTCGGGCTTCATGAAGATGCCGGCGAGGTCGAGGCGCTTGATCTCGTCTGCCACCTTCGGCTCGACCTGGCGCGCGAGGTACTCGAAGCGACTTCCGGGCACGCTTCCTCTCAACTTGTCCGCCAGTTGTTCCTCTTTGATGCCGAGGAGCGGCGCCAGCAGGGAGGCCGCGCCTTCGGGATCCTCGACCAGCTGCGGATCGGTCCAGATGGTCTGCATGTCTACCGAGATAGCGAGTTCCTGGCCGGTGCGATCGAAGATCGTGCCGCGGCGGGCGGGGAACTCGATCACGCGCTTGCGCTGGTCGAGCGCGATCCGCGCGTAGGCGGGCGCGTCGACGATCTGAAGCATGACGAGGCGGCCGGCGAGGCCCCCGAAAGCGAGCACGATCAGCGTGAACACAAGGGCGAGTCGGTTCGGCGCCTTCGAGCGGGGTAACCGTCGACGCGCCACCGACGACGCTTGTCCACGAGGCCCCCGATAGGAAGAAGGGGTCGACCGTCCATTGGTCGACCCCCCGTTGCGAGATCCGCGCGTTCTTTTTCCGCTCACTAGGGTTCGACTCCGATGGCGGTCCCGACGCCGGCACCCGACACCGGCCGGAGCGTCTCGGCGCGCCGTGCGCGCGCGAGAAGCGAGTCGTCGCCCAATCCCTTGACGTCGGCGACGATGTAGTCGACGTCCGAAGGCTTCGGCTTGACCATGCCCAGCTCCTCCATCGCGTACTTCTCGATGCGCCCGGGGCTACCCAAGCGCGTCGCCTCGAGCAGGAGCTCCTGGTGCTCGGCTTCAGCCTCGACAACTTCCTGGCGGACCTTCGAGAGCTTGAAGGCAGACTGAGCCAGAACCACCTGCATCAACAACACCGCTATGACGACGGCGATCACGCCGATCGTCGCGACGATCGCGGTCGGGGCGAGCCGGGTCGACATCCCCCTGCGGATGAGCTTGCGCGAGCGCCTGCGCACCAGGCGAAGGCCGGGGTTCTTCGCTCTGGTGCGGGGCGCACGCAACTGTGAGGGCCGTGCGCTCATGCTGGGCCCTCTGCCGGGGATGTTGCCGGGGGTGCAAGCTTCTCGACCGCGCGCAGCTTGGCGGCGCGGGCGCGGGGGTTCGCTTCTATCTCTTCTTCGCGGGGCCGTATCGGTCGACGCGTAAGCACGCGCACGCGCGCTTGGGCCCCGCATGTGCATACCGGGAAGTCCGGCGGGCAGGTGCACCCGTCGGCCTCGTTGCGGAAGTGCGTCTTGACCGCGCGGTCCTCGAGCGAGTGGTAAGAGATCACGGCCATGCGGCCGCCGGGCTCGAGCGCGTCGACCGCCTCCGGCAGCACCGCGCGCAGGGCGTCGAGCTCCGCGTTGACCTCCATCCGCAGCGCCTGGAACGTTCGCCGCGCGGGGTGAGGACCCGTGCGCCGCGTCGCCGCGGGCACTGCTTCCTTGACGACCTCGGCAAGCTCCGTCGTGGTCTCGATCGGGCGGTTGGCGACGATCGCGCGCGCTATTCGCCGCGCGAAGCGTTCCTCGCCGAAAGTGGCGATCGTCCTCTCGAGGTCACGCGGGGCGTACGTATTCACGACGTCGGCGGCCGATATCCGCTGGCTAGGGTCCATGCGCATGTCGAGGGGTCCTTCGATCCGGTAACTGAACCCACGATGCGCTTCATCGAGTTGGGGTGAGGAAACGCCAAGGTCGAGTAGGACTCCGCGAACCTTCTCAATCCCGAGTCGTTCCAGTAGGGACGCGAGGTCTTTGAAGTCGCCACGAACGAACCGGACGCGGTCCGCGCGGGGGCCGAGGTTGGTCCTACTCTCTTCCAGCGCGACGGGGTCGTGATCGATCCCGACGAGCCGCGCTGAAGGCGCAGCGTCGAGGAGGCGCGCGGCGTGTCCTCCGCGCCCGAGGGTCGCATCGACGATCCAGCCGTCGCCTGCCGCGGGGGCAAGGAGCTCGACGACGTTGTCTGCGAGGACGGGGATGTGCTCCACGAGAGTCCCTTCGACGACACGCTCATTGTCAACGCCCCAACGCCCTGGTGGCCACGTCGAGGATCGCCAGGAGCCCGCCGACCGACGAGCCCGTGAGCCCGAGCAGGACGATCGTCTGCCCCAGCTCGCGCGCGACGGCCCTTTTGCGAACGACCTGCGAATCGAGCATCTGCTATTTCCTCCTAATTGGTTGTTAGATCGTGAGCTCGCCGAAGAGCTCGTCGAGGCCGCCTTCCGCGACCTTGTCCTCTTCCGGACGCCACCTCTCGGGGCTCCATATCTCGCCGTGGTCGAGGGCGCCGATCACGACGCACTCCTTGGTGATCCCCGCGAAGTCCCGCAGGTGCTGGGGGACGCCGATCCGGCCCTGCCGATCGACGTGGTCGGTGTGCGCCTTCGCCGCGATGTTGCGGACCGTCGACCGGCTCGCCGGGCTGTTCCGCCGCTGCTCCAGCAAGCGCTGCTCGAGCTCACGCCACCCGTCGCCCGACCAAAAGGAGATGCAACCCTCGGGCCAGATCGTGAGCACGACCTTGTCTTCCTCGAGTTCGTCGCGCAGGCGCGAAGGAACGATGAGGCGTCCCTTCGTGTCGATCGTGTGCCGGTACTCCCCGGTAAACGACAACCGCTCTCCCCTGTTGCGCAGCCGGCCCGTTGCGCCGGCTACATGACTCAGCTCGGTCGGTGGGGGTTTCGAGGGGCCTGCCGGGAGGAGTGGCGCTGCCCGCCAACTTCCTCCCTTTCCC
>JALZCA010000141.1 GCA_030863285.1 Actinomycetota bacterium
TGACCTTCTCGAGCACCGGCAGGATGTCCTTGACCGCCGAGATCTTGCCGTTGAAGAGCAGGATGTAGGGATCGTCGAGCACGGCCTCCATGCGCTCGGGATCGGTCACGAAGTAGGGGCTGATGTACCCCTTGTCGAAGCGCATACCCTCGACTAGCTCGAGCTCAAGACCGAAGGTGTTCGACTCCTCGACGGTGATGACGCCGTCCTTGCCGACCTTGTCCATTGCCTCGGCGATCGTCTCGCCGATCTCGCGGTCGTTGTTCGCCGAGATAGCGGCGACCTGGCTGATCTGGTCGCGGCCCCCGACCTCGCGGGAGCCCGAGCGGATCGACTCGACGACGGTATCGACCGCCTTCTCGATGCCGCGCTTCAGCGCGATCGGGTTGGCGCCCGCCGCGACGTTGCGGAGGCCCTCGCGGACCATCGCCTGCGCGAGAACCGTGGCCGTGGTCGTTCCGTCACCGGCGACGTCGTCGGTCTTCTTGGCGACCTCTTTGACGAGCTCGGCGCCGATCTTCTCGTAGGGGTCCTCGAGCTCGATCTCCTTGGCGATCGAAACGCCGTCGTTGGTGATCGTGGGGGCGCCCCACTTCTTCTCGAGGACGACGTTGCGCCCCTTGGGGCCGAGCGTGACTTTCACCGCGTCGGCGAGCTGGTTCATGCCTCGCTCGAGCGCACGCCGCGCCTCCTCCTCGAAAGTCAGGATCTTGGTCATGGACTACCTCCTTGCGTGCCTGCCGGTACGGGTTAGCACTCGTAGTGTCTGAGTGCTAAAGATACCGCCGGGGGAGTGCCCGGCGCAAGTCCGAGCTTCGGCCGGGCGCACGACTTTGCCGTCGGGGGAGGGGATCGGCGCATCTCCCTAGAAGACATAGGGAAGCTCAGTCCCGTTGAGGGGAAGACGCTCGATCCCGGGAGGGAATGCCCGTGAAGAAGCTGGTACGGACGATCCTGGCGGCCGGTCTCGTGGCCGCGCTGCTGCAGACGGGAGGGACGGCCGCTGCGGCTCCGTCCATCAGCATCACGGAGTTCAGGCCGGATCACGAGGCCTTGTGCGAGATGCGCGACCAGTGGATCGATGACGTTCTCGCCAAACACGAGCCCGGTACGTGGGTGAAGATGAAGTTCGAGCCGACCGACGCGCAACTCGAGGAGCTCGGGCTGCCCTCGTCCAAGATCCTCTCGTCGCGGCGCTATCCGACGCCAACCCTCGTGACTCGAGACGGCGAGTTCTACGACGTGTCTCTCGCGCAGCTCGAGCAGGCTATGGGCGCCGGCACGAACGGCATCCTGCCGACGGTCGCCAGCTACGGCGGCACCGGTTGCATGGGCATCCGGCCCGGTGCGCTGCTGCTGTCGGTCACCGACAACAGCATCGGCTGGTGCTCGATGGCGCACGTGTACGGAGCGCCCGGGAACTACGACGTGAGTACTGCGGGCCACTGCGGGAAGACCGGTGACACCGCGACCGTGATCGCCGGCTTCGGCAACCGAGGTGACGCCACGGGTGTCATCTTGTTGGACTTCGGGACCTATGCTCAGTCTCACGACGGGGGCCTCGGTAACGATTGGGCGCTGATCGACGTCGACGCCGCCTATCAGGGCCTCGTGACGCCGACCATGTGCTTCTGGGGCGGCCCGCGGGGTTCGTACGAGAAGACCGGCAGCCTCGTCGGCATTACGATCCCGCGCCGCGGTCTGATCCCGAGCGTTTCACTGACCCCCGATCCGACGCTCGCGCAGACGATCGTTCACTACGGTCACGGCACCGGCATCGGAGCGGGCGGGACTCCGCGGGTCGGCGAGGCGATCGCGTGGGGTAGCTCGCACTTCATGTTCACCGGCGCGATCACGTGGGGTGACTCGGGATCCGGATCCAACACGCTGCTCGGAGACACCGTCGGGGCGAACATGGAGGCGGCGGGGATCAACACGCACCTCTACGTCGATCCGTTGATGCGCCAGGGCATCGGCATCATGGGCGGCACGAGGGTGACCGAGGTCGGCACACCCGCCGACGGCCAGATCGTCCCCTACCCGATTCCGCTCTCGGGCCTGCCCTAGCGACCCCCTGCGACTCCGAAGGCAGCCCCCGCCGCGCGGCGGGGGCTCTTCGCGTGCAGTCGGCCGGCTACGTCCGCGCCTCGTGTATCGAGCGAACCCCCTTGTTCGCGCGGATGGGACGCCGTAGCGTCGTTCTGTGGCGGCCACTATGGGGAAGCGCATGAACGCGAGAGCACAGAGGGTCTTTCCGCTCGTTTTGGCCGTTGGTCTCGTCGGAGCTGCCATCGGGCCCGTGGACGCGGCCTCGCCGAAGACCGTCCGAATCAGCGTGCGGTCGAACGAGACCGAGGGCGACCTGCTGAGCGAGGGCTACATCGACAACCTCTCTAACGACGCCAACATCGCGGCGTTCAAGTCGGACTCGAGTTTGGTTGCGGGCGACTCAAACGGTTTCGGAGACATCTACGTGAGGAACCGGACGGCCGGTACGACCCGGCGGGTGAGTATCGCCTCGGACGGGACCGAGGGCAACGGCCTCAGTTACAGCCCCGCGATATCGGGGAACGGCCGCTTCGTAGCGTTCATCTCGGCCGCATCGACCCTCGTGAGCGACGACGGCAACGACGTCGACGACGTGTTCGTGCACGACCTCCAAACCGAAAGGACGAGGCGCGTCAGCATCGCATCGAACGGCGAGGAAGGTTCTGAGTCAGTCGGTGACCAACCGGATCTATCGCGCTCGGGAAGATTCGTCGTCTTTCACACCCGGTCACAATTGAGCCCGGCGGACGACAATGCCGACCACGACGTCTACGTGCGCGACCGCAAGACTCAATCGACGAGGTTGTTGAGCGTCACTAGCGACGGTGATCCGGTGAACGACGGCGACAGCATGTATCCCCAGATAAGCGAAGAAGGCAGGTTCGTCGTTTTTCAATCTGACTCGGAGGATCTAGTAGCCGGTAACAACGGGGTCACCGACATCTTCCTCCACGATCGACGAACGGGTGAGACGAGGATTGTGAGCACGCGACCTAACGGGCGACTGGCCGCGGCCGCGAGCAGCTACCCGCAGATCTCGGGCGATGGGACGATTGTCACCTTCGATAGCGGCGCGCAACTCGTGCCGGGTGACAACAACGCGTTCCGTGACATCTATATGCGGAATATGGACACGGGCCAGACGCGCCTGGTCACCCGCGATCGCAATGGAGGGCCCACCAACGAGTTCAGTGAGTACTCCTCGATCTCGCCGAACGGCCGGATGATCGGGTTCTATTCCCAAGCGACCGATCTGGTGGCCGACGACCCGCCCTCGGCCTACTCCGCTTACGTCTACGACAGGAAGACGAAGAGGATAGTGATGTTGGACCGGTCGTCGTCGGGGGCACCCGGCGACGGCCTGAGTTACGTCACGGGCGTTTCGGGTAACGGCCGTTTCGTCCTCATCTCCACGGAGTCGGCGCTGGTCGGTACCGACGACAACGATGTCTCCGACATCTACCGCAGAGGGCCGTTGTACTGAGCGGCGCTGCGAAGCTGCTTGCCTAAATAAGAGCGACCGAAACCGAAATCGCAATACCGGCGAGCACGAAAGCGTTTGCAGTTTTCGGCCAGCGGGTTCCGGCGAGGTCGTCGATCCTGTCGATCCCAGAGGGACGTTCTTCGACGTCCGCGCCGCGATTCGCGATCACGACCGAAATCGCGCGCGCGAGCCCGAACGGAGCGCACAAGGCCATTCCTATGAGCGGGTTGCCGCTCACGAAGGCGGCGATGGTGACGACGAAGTAGGTGCCGAATGAGAGGTAGGTGAGGTAGCCGATCCCTAAGCCGAATCCGTAGAGAACGGCTGTGACGGGCGGCGAGTAGAAGCTGCGCCACCACAGCGGCACCTGCTCGTGGCGGTCGGGGACGGGGATCGGAAGCCCGAGCGCCTCCCGCAATGCGTAGAGCAACGCCAGTGCTCCGACGGCGATCCATCCGACGTCGCCCCACGGCGCGCCGAGCACGCCGCCGAACGCGCCCGCGAGCAACCCGACTAGGGCGGCTGCGAGCGTCGCGCCGAGCGCGTGCAGCGCGAGCGATAACAGATAGCGAGAGCGCCGGCCCCCGTGAACCACGGGGGTGATGGTTTCCACCATCGAGAGGCCTCAGGGGTCGAAGACGGTGGAGAGGCCGGCGACGAACGAGGCGCTCAACAGCGCCGCGACGGCGAGTGGGGTCACGGTCTCGGGCCCGAGTGTTGCCCGCGCGAGTAACGCGAAACGTCCAACGTTCGGCGAAAGAGCGGTGCTTGCGCTAGCAGCGTGACTTCAGGTCCCGGTAGCCGATGCAGAAGACCTTGCGGCCGCTGTAGCAGTAGCCGGTCACCGAGGCGTCGCCGTTGATCCGCGTGTCGGAGTACGAGCAGCAGTCATAGATCCTCCGGATGCGGCCGTTGCAACAGCGCGACCAGCCGCCCCCCTGGCGCGGGTTGCCGGTGTACGGATACTGGTCGCGCACCACCTGCTCGCACATCTTGCGACGGCGCTGCGTGCGCGACGTGTAGATGTCGCCGTAGTCGTCGACCGGATACCCGTGGCGCGGATGGACCGGATAGCCGTATCGGTCGACGCGCGAGTAGGGGTTGAACGGATGCGGGCACGAGCCGGTCGTGTAGGTGTGTCCGCAGATGTGGTGCGCCTCGGCCCGGTCGGGCCTCAGGGCGACGGCAACGAACGGCCCCCCCACCAGCGCAACGAATCCCGTCCCGAGTCGCCCGAGGAACGATCTTCGGGTCCGGCTCTCCGCAAGGCCCACGGTCGCGCCTTCTGCTATCCGGTCGAACATCAGCTTGCCTGCCTTTCCGCTCCGGACTCAGCGATGCGGCGGCGCGCCGTATCGACCAGGCCCTCCATCTGCTCGAGATTGTTCACCGACCCTTTTGCCCTAACTACGCCCATGTCGTCAAGTATCACGACGTACGGAGTACCCGGAACCCGGTACTCCTGGGCCACCTTCTGCGACGGGACGACGGGGGCGCCGAGACGCCGATCGCCATACGACGTGCGCGTCTCGTGTACGTCTGCGTCGGTGATCACCAGCGGCATCATGTCGCCCATCTCGCTGACGGCGCGAAGCGAGGGGAGCACGGCTTCGCAGAGATGACATCCCGGGGATATGAAGAGGAGCAACTGCGCGTGACCCGGCCCCCCGATCGAGACCGGCTGATCGTTCAGCGACAGGGCGTCGACGGCGGGTGGCGCTTCGTGTAGCGGCGGTCCCTCGTCGTCCATCTCGAGAGCTCCGCGGGGGCCCATGCGGAGATGGAGCGTGCCGATCTGCCGGGCCAGTGCGACCACGACGAAGCAGAGCACGACGACGAGCAACCAGAGGACGATGTAAGACGCCGCCCACCAGCCTTCCATCGAGGGTCTCCTTCCGGTTTTCGGGATCGTCGTTCGCGTGGCTCACGAGGGATGAGGAGCCGCCAGGCTATCGCGCCGCCGGCCACTAGAATCTCGCGATGCCCGCCCCCCTGTTGTGGATATGTCAGGCCGCGCTCGCGGTCGTCTTTGCGTGGGCGGCTGTCGCCAAGGTCATCCAATGGAAATCGTGGCGTTCGAGCCTCGCTGCCTATGGGATACCGCGTTCGATAGAGCCGTTCGCGGCGGCGCTGGTGCCCTCCGCCGAGGTCGTCGTCGCCGCCCTCATCGTGTTCGGACTCCCGGAGGTGGGCGTGGCCGCCGCGCTGGCGATGCTCGGCTTGTTCTCGCTCGCCGTCGTGCGGGCGCGAGCGCGAACGGGCGATCGGCTTCCATGCGGATGCTTTGGCCAGACAGACGCGCGCGACTACCGGCTGATGCTGGTTCGGAACGCCCTGCTCGGTGCGCTTGCGGGGACCATCCTCGTCGGCGGACGGGACGAGAGTTTGGTCGAGGGGATGCAGGGGCCTCCGACAGGTGAGGTCCTGCCTGCAATTTTGGTGGCCGCAGGCGTCCTCTTGGTCGCCTGGATGTTGAGACACGTGACTCAGCTCATGCGACGAAGGGAGCACATGTGAAGAAGGTCCTTGCGGTGGCATTA
>JALZCA010000143.1 GCA_030863285.1 Actinomycetota bacterium
TCGTGCGCGAGGACGTCCTCGATCCGACGATCGAAGAGGCGCTCAACAACGTGAGCGCGACCTTGGACACCGAGACGATGACGCAGCTCAACGGGCGCGTCGAGATCGACAAGGAAGACCCGGCCGACGTTGCAGCCGACTACCTCGAGCAGGAGGGGCTCCTCGGCGGAGCATCGGGCGGTTCGGGAGAGCTGACCGTCGGGGGCGTCGCCTTCGCGGAGAACCAAATAGTTGCCGAGATGTACGCGCAGGTTCTCGAGGACGCGGGGTATACCGTCGATCGGCAGATCGACCTCGGATCGCGCGAAATCCTGTACCCCGCGCTGAAGGCGGGCGAGGTCGACGTGGCTCCGGAGTATCTCGGTTCGTTGCTTCTCTTCCTCGACCCGCAGGCTGCCGCGTCTTCGGATGCGGAGAACAATGCGCAATTGCTCGAGCCTCTTCTGGCGAAAGACGGGCTCGCGCTGCTGGAACCGAGCGACGCGAATGACACGAACGCGTTCGTGGTGACGCGGGAGACTGCGGAGGAATACGACCTCGAGACCGTGAGCGACCTGGCGCGCGAGCAGTAGGCCGGGCGCTCGCCGCTTTGTAGACAGTTCGAGGGGCCCTGCGAGAGCGGGGCCCTTCTCTTGCTACGTCGTGATCTTCTCGCCCGCCCGGACGTCGAGATCGAGAGCGTTCGCGGGCGGGGCTAGGGGGCACACCCAGCGCGGATCGTACGAGCAGGACGGGTTGTAAGCGAAGTTGAAGTCGAGCACGAGGCGCTCGCCGGACATCCCTAAGTCGGCACCTTTGACCGTGTCGAGCAGGTAGCGTCCCGCGCCGTAGGTCTCCGTCCCGCTCGTAGCGTCCCGAAACGGCAAGAAGAGGCCGCCCCCGTAGGTCGAGAGCCAGTAAAGCTCGAGCTCGTGAGGCGTCCCCTCGATGTCGAACGACGCGCGACCGACGCGCGAGAACGCGAGCTGCTCGTCGCCGCTCGTCGGTACGTCGTACGACTCGGGAGTTGTCGGTTCGAGGGTCGCTTCTACGCGGAAGGCAGGGTCGTATTCGTACAGCGAGATGCCATCGAAAGAACAGCGCTGGGCTTCGGGGATGGGCGATTGTGGATGCGTCCGGAAGAGGGCGTCGCGAGTCCGCCGCCACAGTTGCCAGCCCTCGCGCGGTGGGCAAGCGCGAATCTCGGCATAAAGAGCGAAGACCCGGCGCTTCCAATCGAGAAGCTCGACGGTCGTACGCAGGTCGTTCATGCGACGCAATCTAGCGTCGAACGGAGCCGAGGCCGTCAAGAGAACATCCGTTCCTGGCCTTTATGGCCGGCGCGCGAGAAGTGGGCCCAGATGGACTTGAACCATCGACCTCACCCTTATCAGGGGTGCGCTCTAACCGAGCTGAGCTATGGGCCCCCGCCGCCCGATCTTACCCGTCGGATAGACGTCGGCTGTAGGCAAAGAGAAAGGGGCCGGCGTAAGCCGGCCCCCTTTAGTTGATGAACCGCGGACTTACTTGAAGCTGGGGATCTGCGTCTGCGGGTTCAGCCGGCCCTTGAAGTACCGGATTGAGTGCTTGCCGAAGTTCTTCGCCTTGAAGACGGACACGCCCTTACGCGATTCGTGTTCGTTCGTGTAGATGCGGCCGTTGTACCAGTACGCCGACCACATGTCGGGCAACACGCCACCCTTCTTCGGAAGGTAGTGACCGACCTCCCGCGGGTTCTCCGGGTTCGTGAAATTCACGATAGAGAGCCCGCCCATGTAGTACGAGGAGACGGCGACGTAACGAGTGCTCTTCTTCGTGGGGAGGATGTTGTAGTTGTGGGTCGTGCACCGCACGGTACGCGATACCTCGTCTTCGTGGAACGGCGGCACACGAGGAAGCGAGTGCCATCCCTCCAGGGTCGGGCTCTCGGGACCATTGGGACCACTGATGTCGTAAAAGAACATCGCTCCGACGTTGCTGTCTTCGTCGCCGGTGCAGCCACCGCCGCCCGCAGCGCCGGCGTACTCCTCGCTGAAGATCACCTTCTTGCCGTCCCACGTGAATCCAGATGAGTGAGAGATCGTCATCCCGGGCGGGTGCTCCACATGAGCGAGGATCTCAGGGTTCTTCGGATCCTCGATGTCCCATATCTGGCTCTCGCTGATGCACGCGGCTGCGGCGAGGTCCCTCTTCGGGAAGACCGTGACGTCGTGGCAGCCGATCGCGGGGTCCACGCTCGGAGTCGAGACGACGTCGCTCTTCTGCGGGTTCTTCTTGTTGACCTTGATGACCGAGATCTTGCGGTGGGTGGCTACGCTGCACGGGGGCAGCTGGTTCGCACCCAGCGGATAGGACTCGACGTAGATGAACAGCTGGCGGCCGTCCGGCACGAGTGTGTGCGTGTGCGAGCCGCAGTCCGTCTGGACGAACCCGACCTGACGCGGCTGGCTCGGGTTCGAGATGTCTACGATGCGGACACCCTCGAGCCCGGCCGACGTCTCGTTGACCGTGTCGTCTGGACCGAGCGCCTTTGTGTTGTTGCAGTTGTTGCCCCCGCCGTTGTTCGAGCTGGGGGAATCGATCGAGACGAACACGAGGTCACCCCAGACCGAGACGTCGCCCTGGGAGCCTGGGCACGCGTGGAAGCCGATCTGCCTGATGTAGGGCTTTTTCTTGAGGATCTTGTAGAAGCCGGTGCCCTGGTAGGTCCCCGCCACGAGCAGCTTGCGCTGGAAGGCGAGGTCGGAGCCCTGCGCGAAGAGGCCCTTCGAGATCTTCGTTGGCTTTTGGGCCAACTGCTCCACGTTCTTGGAGTGGTCGTCGGCGTTGTGGTTCGCCACGGCTGGAACGCTGCCCATGAGACCAGCGACCAGACCGACGGCCGCCACGAGGCCGGTGATCCTGGCTCTTGCTCGCATGTTTGTCCCCCTACGGGTTGATTTGTCCTCCGAATGAGGGTTCAACGCGCGGCGCTCATCTCCTCCACCTGGGGGCCGCGTTGAGCCGAGTCCGGCCCGGTTTTGGGGGCAGAAAGTGAGCCCAGAGCCCGCCTTTTGCCGCCAAATTGCTCGGGCGCGAAAAGGCCCCGGGGGAACCGGGGCCCGGACCTGCAGGATCACCCGCCCGCTGGAGCGACGAGCCTCGACTCGGAGCGCCGCGGGCGGTTTGCTTTAGCCGTTGAGCTGAAGACCGTCGACGATCGCGTCCTTCGGGCGAGCCCCGATGACCTGGGATCTGACCTCGCCGTCGGTGAACAGCGTGATCGTCGGGATGCTCATGATCCCGTACTTCGCCGCGATGGTGGGTGCGTGGTCGATGTTGACCTTGACGACCTTCACCTTGCCGTCGTACTCGGTAGCGATCTTCTCGAGCTCGGGATGCACGAGGCGGCAAGGACCGCACCACTCGGCCCAGAAGTCGACGATTACCGGCGTGTCCGCAGCGAGAACCGCTTCGTTGAATTCCTGCTCGGTGACCTCTTGCATTCGCCTACCGCCTCCTGTCGCGTTCGGTTCTAGCTCTGAAAACGCCCCGCAGGCCCCTATATTCCCCCAGGCGACCTGTGCAACCGTGGAGCTTGTCCTGGTTACGACGCGGATGGAGGAACCGACCAGGGAATCCCAAGAGCGAGATCCATTCGTTAGGTGCCGTGGTCCGATCGAATCGGTAAAGGCACCAGGAACCTGGTTGTCAGCCCTCAAACCGGCAGGACCTGAACGGTCGGGTGGTTGTCCGAGCCCAGCATCTTGGGAGCCCAGCACCACCGAGAATTGCGCAGGTAAACTGAGATTCTTCGGGGCGGTAGCTCAATTGGTAGAGCACCTGCTTTGCAAGCAGGAGGTCGTCGGTTCGATCCCGATCCGCTCCACTTCATGCGGACCCTCCCGCCGTGAGGTCTCGGGATCCACGCCGGCGTTAGTTCCGGATTACCGGCTATGGCTCGTTTGGCGGGGAAATCCGTATATCTACGTATTCCGTCCGCCGACTCCCCGGAGGACACTCGGGAAGTATTCGTTAACTCTTCGGCCAAGCCTGCGCCGTGATCAGGAAGGCGCACCCAGTGGAAGTACTCCTCGTCGACGACGATCCAGATATCCGAGCCATGCTGCGCATGCATGTGGGCTTGAGAATGCGCGACTGCAGAATCGTCGGTGAGGCGGTCGACGGGGTTGACGCGATCGAGAAGGTTCGGGAG
>JALZCA010000147.1 GCA_030863285.1 Actinomycetota bacterium
CTCGAGCGCTTCACCGCCGCCATACAGGTCCAAAGAGGTGACTTCAACGGCCGGGTCCTGACGATCCGCGAGGACGACCTCATGGCCCTCGCCCTGCTGTATCAGACCTCGGCCGACGACCTTGCCCGGCGCCTGGACGAGTGGGGGCTCCTGGTCCGCAAGTAGTCGCTGCGGGTTGGCCGTCCGCTCCGGCGGCGGCGCACCCCCTTCGTCGCGGTCCTCGAAGGCGGCCCCGGCGACGCCGGGTACGCCTTCTGCGGAGGTTCCTGCGGGGGCACACCGCCGCCTCCGCTGACGCGAGAACGCTCGCAGCGCTATCGGACCTTCGGCTACAGAAAAACCGCTGCCAATGCGATCAGTACCAGGGTCCCCCAGTAGACGACCGTGAAGGCCAGGTCTACTCGTTGGGGGCGCATCGGGATGAGGACCGCTAGCGTCCACAGGGGCATCACAACGAGGGCGAACAACAAGCCGTAGGCCAGCGCGGTCCAGCGCGCCCAGGACTGGTCGAGGGCTACTCCGACGGCAACGCCGCCGAGTAGCAATCCCAGGATGGCCTGTCCGGTGACGTCGCCCAGCGGGCCCCCCTTCGTGAGCCGGTAAACGCGGTAACCGAAACCCAATGCCGCGTTCAAGGCGAGGGCCGCGACGAGTAAGACCTGCCACGTGCTCATTTGAAGTCAATGTAGCCTCCACCCCGTGGCGAAGAAGAAATCTCAGGCCAAGAAGAAGCGCGCCGCCCCCCAGGGCGTCGAGTCGCACCAGCGCAAGCAAGAGCGTCTCGAGGCCCGCCGCCGGGCGAAGGAGCAGGCGCTCATCGCGCAGCAGCGCAGGGAGCGACGCGCCCGCGCGCTGAGGACGACCGGCTTCGTCGCCGCCTTGACCCTCCTCGTGTGGCTCGTCTTCCTGCGCGAGACGTCGCCGGATGCGATAGCCGGCAACCGCATCCTCACCTACTCGACGAGCAACGGCGGCGACCAGTCCCACACCGCTCCGTACACCTACGACGAGGAGACGACCGGGACCAACCCGCCGGTCTCCGGCAACCACAACCCGGTGCCCGCCGAGTGTGGGGTGCACGCCGAGAAGATCCCGGACGAGAACTTGGTCCACTCACTCGAGCACGGCGCCGTCGCCGTCCTCTACGACCCACAGGCGGTCAACCTCAGGGACATCGGAGCGATCGAGGACATCGTCACGAGCTACGACGACGACACGCTCTCCGCGCCCTACCCCGGCATGGAGGATCCGATCGTCGCCGCCTCGTGGAGCCGCAAGATGCCGTTGGACGACTTCGAAGAGGACGCGATCCGCGAGTACATAGACGAGTTCCGCGACACCGAGCCGGCCCCCGAGGCCAACGTGCAGGACTGCCCGAACGACGCCGACGACCCCTACGAGCCGCCCGAGCCGCAGACTTCTCCATCACCGGGTGGTGACGATCAAGGCGGAGACGCGGGCGATCAGGGCGATGACGGCCAGGGTGACGACGGCGGGCAAGGCGATGGGGACCAGGACAACGGCGGCGACCAGGACAACGGCGGCGGCCAGGCAGGCGGCGGCGGAGCTGGTGACGGAAGCGGGGACGCGACGGGCGGCAACGACGACGGCGGGGGCAAGATGGAAAAGGAAGAGGACCTCAACTAGGCCGAGCCTCCGGCCGTTCACCCAGCAAGTCGAGCGGTGTCCTTGCGGGTGCAGGAACCGGGTTCGGCGGCGGCGAATCCCCCAGCGACACCACCTGATCAGGGAGGCACTGGGACATGCGCCGAGGTTGGAAGCTCCTGTTGGTACCGGCCCTTCTCGCTGGATTGCTGCCGCTCGCGAGCGGTGGCAGCACGACTGCGGCGGGGCGGAAGTGCCCCAGCGTGAAGCCTCCGAAGTTGTCGTTCGGCAAGCCGCGCTATATCGACCGCAAGCGCGCCGGAGGTGAGCCCGTCGGTATCACCGCCGAGGACGGCTCGATCATCGTCTCCGCCCACGCCGGCACGACGCATCTCTACAAGGAGCCGTCCGCGGCCGCGGGCGCGCGGGACTTCGCCGACGGTTACACGAACCAGACGTTGAACTGGCGCTCGGACGACGGCGGTAAGACGTGGAAGTACGTCGGCCTGGCGGGCCAGGAGCTCGGCCCCCACACCGCGACATCCTCGGGCTTCTCCGACCCGGACCTCTCGATGGACGCGAGCGGCCGCATCTACAACGTGGAGATCAACCTCGCGAACGTCGCGGTCTTCTCGAGTCCCGACGACGGCCAGTCCTGGCCCCGTGCCAACCCCGTTGCCGCATCGGGTGACCGACCCTGGGTCACGGGCGCGCAAAAGGACGAGGTCTTTCTCTACGTCAACCTCCCCAAGCAGATCTGGCGTTCTACGAACGGGGGCCTGACCTTCGAGCTCGTGGCTCAGGGCAACCAGGTCGGAAGCGACGGCAAGATGCTCGTCGACCCACTCAACATGAAGAAGGGTCTGCTCGGCCCCCTCACCGAGGGCGGAGTTGCGATCTCGAAAAACGACGGGAAGTCGTGGAAGACATACCCCGCGCCGCTCGGCAAGTCGACGCAGTTCTTCGGAACCATCGCAGTCGACCGCAAGGGTTGGGTCTACGCCGCGAACGCCGGTGGCTATAACGGGTCTGCCGACACGGAGCAGGACGGCGAGGTCACGTTCAACTACTTCAATCGCAGGACCAACAAGTGGGCGAAGCAGCCGATCGAGATCGACATCCCCAAGGGCGACGCGATGTGGCCGTGGCTCATCGCCGGCGACGACGGCAGGGTTGCGGTCGTCTGGTATCAGACGCTCCAGGGATCGCAGAACAAGTTCTACGCCTTCGCCGCCTACACCACGAATGGTCATGGCACGACCGTGACGTGCTCGGACGGCAGCAAGAAGTTCATCCCGCCGCAGTTCAGCGTGACAAACGCTTCGCACCGCCCGATCCACAAGGGCAGGATCTGCCTCAGCGGGACCGCGTGCAACGCCAACGCGAACTTCGAAGCCGGCGACCGCCGCCTGGGCGACTTCTTCAGCGTGAACTTCGACCACAGGGGACGCATCTACATCGCCTCGGGGGACACGATGTTGCAGAACCCGCTCGGCGAAGAGAAGCCCGTCGGCAACCCCATCTTCATCAAGCAGAAGAGGGGGGCGTCGCTGCTAAAGAGGCCGGACAAGATCCGCAAGACCCGGCCCCTTGCGCCGCCGGTTCCACCGCAGCCGTAGATCGATCTTCCGAGACCCCGTCGGCAGCGGCGGGGTCTCGTCGCGTCTGGGGATAGTCCGCAATTGAGCCGCGGCGAACGGCGAAGATGAGGTTGCGATGACGAGAGACATCACATTCCGAGCGCTCTCGCTCATGTTGACGGTAATAGTGGTCGCGTGTTCGCCGGAAACCAACGGGACCGATTCCGCGCCAACTCCCACGACCGCACGGATCACGGACGATCCTGATGATCGGCCGCGCCTTCTCACGACCGAGGACATCCTTGCAGTTCCCGGCGCGCCCCGAGATCTCGAGGAGGTCGATACCCGAGATGCCCCGATCTACGAGAACCCCGATCCGCGTGGCCCGTGTGGCGCCAAGATGAAACAACCTCCCCGCGCCGGCGAACTGGTGACGTTCCGGGCGGAGGGGTTCTTGATCGCGGAGAGGTTGTTCGAGATGGAGGAGTCCTCCGCCGAGGACCTGATCGCCGCCTACCGTGAGGACATAGATCCGAACTGTCCTTCGTTCACGTCTCAAACGCACACGGCTGCGCTACAACAAAACGACTTCCTGCACGAGGTGGAGCTTCCGGCCGATCTCGGTAACGCCGTGGCGACGATGTCTTACGTGCAGTTCGAGGGGAGTCTGCCCCTCTACGCGGGAATGGCGATCTTCGAGGAAGACGGAACGCTTGGCTTTCTTTCGGTCGCGTCGGGAGCCGAGATTCCAGACGCACTGCTCCGCGGAATCACCGAACAGGCAGTCTCCAAGATCTAAGCGATCTTTTCGATCGTCTCCGCCTCGCGGCGGTCCTCCAGCAGGTCCAAGACCGCCTTCTCGACTACGCCTTGCGTCGACAACTCGCCGAACTCCGTATCGGCAGCCAGCTCGTCGAGGGCCGGCGAGATCGTCCATCCCGATTGATAGCGATCGAAGACGCGCGGGTCGATGTACGACGCGCGACAGACGGCGGGCGTGTTGCCCAGGTAGTGGGCGACTTCTTGGATCGCACGGCTCACGGCGCGCTTGCGTGCCGTCTTCGACTTCGCTGCTTCACCCGACACGGCAAGCCCAACCGCGGCCAACACGGTCGCGTTCCACGTCCGGAAGTCCTTGGCCGTGAAGTCATCTCCGGTGATCTCTTTTATGTAGAGGTTGATGTCCAACGACTTGACGTCGACCCAGTCGCGGCCCTCTTTGTAGGCAAGCAGCTCGGGCCCTCCGCCGCGACGACGCTTCAGGGCCGCTACGACGTCGAAGATCGCGGGGTCGACCAGGGCATGCACGCGCCGCTTGCCGCTCTTCGCCACGTAATCGAAGTGGATGACCCCGTCTTTCAGGCGCACGTGCTTTTTCTGCATGGTCGCGAGGCCGTACGTCTGGTTCTGCTCCGCATAGCCCTCGGTGCCGATGCGGAAGAAGCCGCGGTCCAACAAGCGAACCGCGCAGCCGAGCACCCTCTCTCTTCCGAGGCCCGGACGCTCGAGGTCGCGATCGCAGATCCGCCTGATGGTTGGAAGGGCGCGCGCGAACTCGATCATGTGCTCGAACTTCTCGGCGTCGCGCCGTTGTCGCCACGCCTCGTGATAGAGGTACTGGCGCCTGCCGGCGGCGTCGGTTCCGACCGCCTGGAGGTGGCCGCGCGGATGTGAGCAGATCCACACGTTGGTCCACGCCGGGGGGATCCCGAGCTGCCGGATCCGCAGGAGCGTCTCGGGATCTTCGACCCGTGCCCCGGTCGAATCGACGTATTCGAATCCCTTGCCGCGCCGGCGCCTCGTCAGGCCGGGGGCCGAGCAGTCGACGCGTCTCAGCCGGGGCACGCGCTCATCCCTCCAGACGTCGGATCGGCGCCTGATAGAACTCCATGCGGAGGGCTCGGGCTCTGAACATGGGCGTTTCTTCTACCCTGGGACCCTCTGTGACTAAACGAGGCTGCGGAGCCACGGCCTGCCGAGGGCGACAGATCGCAAGGTTCCCAGCCAAGACGGGAGGTCTTGATGAAAAAGGAAGGCGGCGCCGGCGCCGCCCCCGACCGCAACATCGCCATGGAGCTGGCCCGCGTCACGGAGGCCGCGGCCCTCGCCGCCGCCCGCTGGATGGGCCGCGGCGACAAGGAAGCAGCCGACCAGGCCGCCGTCGATGCGATGCGCGTGATGATGGACACGGTCTCGATGAACGGAGTCGTCGTCATCGGCGAGGGGGAGAAGGACGAGGCCCCGATGCTCTACCGCGGCGAGGAGCTCGGCACCGGGGAGCCCCCGCACGTCGACATCGCAGTCGACCCGATCGACGGGACGACGCTGACCTCGAAAGGCCAACCCGGCGCGCTGGCCGTGGTCGCCATCGCCGAGCGGGGCACGATGTTCGACCCCGGTCCTGCGGTCTACATGGAGAAGATCGCGGCCGGCGAGGAGGTCGGCGATCAGATCGACCTCGAGGCCCCCATCGCGGAGAACCTCAAGCGGATCTCGCGGGTAAAGAAGACCGACGTCGCCGACCTGACAGTCATCATCCTCGACCGCTCGCGCCACGAGCAGATCGTCAAGGAGGTTCGAGAGGCCGGCGCCCGCATCAAGTTCATCCCGGACGGAGACGTCGCCGGCGCTATCGCGGCGGCGCGCGAAGGGACGGGGGCCGACCTCTACCTCGGCATCGGGGGCACGCCCGAGGGTGTCATAGCGGCCGCGGCCCTCAAGTGCTTCGGCGGTGTCATCCAGGGCCGCCTGTGGCCTCGCAACGAGGACGAACGAGATCGTGCGGTCCAGGAGGGTTACGACCTCGATCAGGTCCTGACGACCGACGACCTCGTCTCGGGCGACGACGTTTTCTTTGCGGCAACCGGAGTGACAGACGGCGACCTGGTGGAGGGCGTGCGCTATCGCGGGGAGAGCGCGTGGACGCAATCGATCGTGATGCGATCTCGTTCGGGAACCGTACGCATCATCGACGCGCTGCACCGGCGCGAGAAGCTCAAGAAGTATTCGTCGATCGTGTACTGAACGCGACGACTGCCTCTTAGCGCCGCGGCTCCCAGGAGAAGAACCGCACCGCAAGCGCGAGCCCTATCACGCCCCAGACGGCCAGCACGGCGAGGTGGCCCCATTCGAAGCCCGACCCCGTCACGAACGGATCGAAGGGCGTCTGCAGCGCTTCTGAGAAGTGCTTGACCGGGAAGACGCTCGCGACTGCTCGAAGCCATTCGGGAGCGTTGTCGTCTGGGATGTAGATGTCCGAGATGAACAGCAGCGGAAGGATCACCCCGTTGATGACCGCGGGCGCCGCCTCGGCGTTGGGCACGACGGCGGTGATCGCCAGGCCGAGTGCGCTAAACGCCAACGCTCCTAAGAGCACCGACACGATGACGGCGGGCATCGTCGTCGTGGGAACGTCGACGTCGTAGAACAGGGCACCGGCGGCGGTCGCGACCGCGGTCAGCAACAGCGCGATGAGGGTCGAGTGCAACACGCGAGCGGCCATGTAGGACCAGCCCGGAAGGGGAGTGCCTCGCAGACGTTTGAGAAGGCCGGAGTCGCGCGAGAACGACACCCCCATCGCGATGTTGGTGAACGAAGCCGAGATCACCGCAAAGGCCGTGATGGCCGGGACGTAGAAGGTCGACAGGCTCACGTTCGTCCCCTCGATCTCGCCGCTGCCGAAGAGCAGGTTGAAGATCACCAGGAACATGAGCGGGAACAGAACGGTGAAGAAGGCCGCAGGAGGGTTTCGCCAGAAAGCTCGGTTCTGATACAGGACTTGGCGGAGCGTCAGTTGCAAGGCGCTCACGATTCCGATTCCTTTGCTGCGGCCGCCGTCAGCTCCAGATAGACGTCTTCGAGCGTCGCCGTGCCTACTTCGAGATCGGTCAACTCGATGTCGTGCTCGAGCGCCCATCCGGTGAGGTCGTGCAAGACGCGCGCCGGCTCCTTGGTGACGATTTCGAGGCGTGGGCCATCGCGGCGGCCGAGGTCGACGATCCCTTGTGGGAGGCCGTCTGCTTCGTGGGGCAGCGTCACGCGGATCGTGGCCTCGTTGCCGCGCGGCGACAGTTCCCGCGGCGCGCCTTGCGCGACGATGCGTCCCGCGACGATGATCGCCACGCGTCCCGCGAGGTTCTGGGCCTCGTCCATGTAGTGGGTCGTGAGGAAGACCGTCTTGCCGAGTTGCGCGAGGTTCCTGACCATCTCCCACGCCTGGCGCCGCGCGCCCGGATCGAAGCCCGTGGTCGGTTCGTCGAGGAACAACAGGTCGGGATCGCCCGCCAGCCCGATCGCCACGTCGAGGCGACGCTGCTGCCCTCCGGAGAGCTCGCGCACCGGTTCGTCCTTCTTCTCCTGCAGGCCGACGACCTCGATGATCTCATCGCGCGGAAGGGGGCTGGGGTAGTAGCTCCGAAACAGGTCGATCGTCTCCGCAACGGTCAGGTACGGCTCGACCCCGGTGGATTGCAAAACGATACCGATGCGGCGCTTGAACGCAATGTCGCCGCGGCCCGGGTCGAAGCCGAGCACCTCGACGTCGCCTGCGTCCGCCCGCCGGAACCCCTCGAGTATCTCGACCGTCGTCGTCTTGCCCGCCCCGTTCGTACCGAGCAGCGCGAAGACCTCGCCCGTCTGGATGCGGAGGTCGATTCCGCGCACGGCCTTGACGTCGCCGTATGACTTCTTCAGGCCGTGTACCTCGATCGCAGTCGTCATCGCCTGCGAGCTTAGAGCAGCACTCGTTTGCCTACAGGCGGCAGCGGTCCTCGCTCGATATGCCCTCGAAGCCAGATACCACTGAAGCGGCCGACCATTCGTCCTCGGCCGGTATCTGTGACGAGGATGCTTCGATGCAGTAACCCGTGTGATCGGTGCGTACGACGAGGCCGGCGCCCGGCGGGATCTCGAGACCGTTCTTTCGCAGCGCCTTCTCGTCGAGTTTCAGGAAGTGGCCGAGGTGCCGGCGTCCGAAATCGTTCGCCGCTGAACGCGCGTCCTCGAGGAACGTGCGCATCTCCGCGCTCGTCGCGATCCCTGAAGCAGCGCGCTGCGGAGCGGCGTCCGTCGTTCCACACGCGACCGATCCGAGAGCCGCGAGCGCCACGAGCAAACCCACGGCTCTGTTCGGCTTACGTCTTCTCATCGTGATCACTCCTAGAAAGAGAAGAGGGCGCCCCGGGGAAATGGGGGCGCCCTCTGCTGGGATGTGGCTTGCCCTTAGAACTTCTCGGGGAACTGCTCCACGATCGCTCCCGACAGGGTCGTCGCAAGACCCGGAAGGTGCATCGCAGCCTCCTGGAGCTTGTCGAACGCCTTGCCGTCGGCTGCCACGATCGAGTCGATGGCGGCGATAGTCGAGTTCACGTGCACGTCGAGTGCCTCGGCGACCGCGTCCTGCGAGAGGCCACCCTCGGTTGCGCCCTCGATCAGCGCTCCGAAGTCCCGCCGGTATCCGTCGAGGTCCTTCTGGGCCTTCTTGGCGGCCATCTCGTCACCCGTCGCCTTGGCAAGCGTGTAGTCGACGAAGAACCCGATGTGGGCCCTCCACAGGTCGAGGAACTGCTTGCCGGCCTCGGGTCCGTAGACGGACTCGATAGCCTCGGCGAGATCCACTGAGTTGTCGTCGAGCTCTTTGACCGCAGCTGCGACGACCGGGTCCTTGAGGTCACCCTTTGCCTGAACCGCGGTGTAGAGCGCGATACCGGCGAAGTACTCGTGACCCTGAAGAAGAGCGGTCAGGTCCCGCTGCAGCATCGTGGCGGGATCGTCGACCGAGCCCTCGAGGTCCTGCTGTGCCGCGATTCCGCCGGCAAGAGCCGTCGCAATGTTGGGCAGGTGACTCGCCGCAACGCGCAGCTTGTCGAACACGTCACCCTTGCCTGCGACAAGAGAGTCGATGACGTCGATGGTCGACTCGACGTGAGGCTTGAGAGCCTCCGCAACCGCGTCCTGCGTGAGCTCACCCTCGGTGGCACCCTCGATCAGCGCACCGAAGTCGGCGCGATATCCGTCGAGGTCCTTCAGCGCCTTCTTTGCAGCAGCGTCGTCGCCCGTTGCCTTAGCAAGCGTGTAGTCGACGAAGAAACCGATGTGTGCGCGCCACGAGGCGAGGAACTTCTTCTCGGCCGCGTTGCCGTAGATCGATCCGATCGCTGCGCCGAGGTTCTTTGTGTTGTCGTCCAGCGCCTTCACGGCAGCCTGAACCGTAGGGTCCTCGAGGTCGCCACCGGCCTGAACCGCGGTGTAGAGCGCGATCGCCGCGTGGTACTCGTGCTGCTTGAGAAGCGCAGTCAGGTCGCGCACCAGCGTTGCAGCGGGCGTCTCGACGCTCGCGGCGCTAGCGGTCGCGTCACCGTCTTCTGTGTCGGGCGACATCGACATGTCGTCGCTGTCTTCGTTGGACGTGCCGGAGCCGGAACCACCCGCGGCGCCCGTGTCGGACCCGTTGCTCGACGCGCAGGCTGCTCCAAACAGCATCAGCGCGAGAGCGAGACCGACGATGCGGAACATCAAACCACTACGCATAGATCTCCTCTTCTTGTGCTTCGAACGGACTGGACTTGAGACACCGCGTTGTTGGTGTCCTCATCGCGTTGTTCGCAGCAGAGCGGTCACGCGGATTGAACGAACCGTGGCGTTTTTGAAGAAGGAGATGGACGCGCGCGCCGTCTACTCGACGACGACGGTTCCGGTCATCGGCGCGTGGATCGCGCAGAAGTAGGTGTAGGTGCCGGGCTTGTCGAAGGTGAACTCGAACGTGTCGCCCGCGTCGTTCAGCTCTTCGTTGAAGACGCCGTCCGGGCGGCCCTCTTTGTCTTCGGAAAGACCGGGGATCCCTTGTTCCTTCGGTTTGCCGGACGTGACCGTGTGCGCGACACCTTCGTCTTCGTTGGTCCACCTCACGGTGGTTCCAACACTGACCTCGACTTTTTGCGGCTGGAACTCGATTGCCTCGAGTGCCACGTCGGTTGGAGCATCCGCGGATGAACCGGTGGATGTCGTGTCGTCCGCGCACGCAGCGCCCAGGGAGGCGGCGAGCAGCGCCGCCAGCAATATCCGTTTCATGACTCTCGTTCGGCCGCCGCCCCAGATGCGGATTGGTCGGGTGAGGTGACCTACCCGTGGGGGTGAAGTAGCGACCCCGACCGAGGGTTTCGGATAAAGACGCACCCCGGCCAGGCCGATGCCTAATTGGATGAGTATGGGGACTATCGGCGCTGCCGACATCGAGAATACGAAGAGCGCGCGGGCGTCTGATTCAGACGCCCGCATGTTGCTGGTCGAGGACGACGAGCACATCCGCGCCTCTCTGGCCGCGCTCCTGGCCGACAACGGTTACCGCTGCACCGCAGTAGAGGACGTCGTCCAGGCCCGGGCGTACCTGCGCGAGACCGACTTCGCCATCGTCCTGACCGACATCGAGCTCCCGGGCATGTCGGGCCTGGGCCTCGTCATGGAAGTCGTGCAGCACCACCCCGACACCGCAGTGTTCCTGATCACTGGGTTCGACGATCCCGCACAGGTTGGCAAAGCGCTCGAGCTGGGAGCGTACGGCTACATGGTGCGGCCGCTCGACAACAACGAGGTTCTCGTCAACGTGGCAGACACCTTGCGGCGGCGTGCTGCAAACCTCGAGCAGCGGCGCAGGCTCGACAAGTTCGAGCAGCTGACGCACGTGCGAACGGACGACCTGCGTGAGGCAGTGACAAAGCTGCGACACGTGGAGACGGAGCTGCGCAACTCGCGTGAGGAGACGATTGAAAGGCTCTCCATAGCCGCCGAGTTCCGCGAGAACGAGACCATCAAGCACATCAAGCGAATGAGTGGGTACTGCGAGATCCTCGCTCGTGGGACGGGGCACGACGAAGAGCACTGCGAGATGATCCGCGTCGCAAGTCAGTTGCACGACGTCGGCAAGATTGGGATCCCCGATCACATCCTCGCCAAGAGCGGCCCCCTATCGGAGGAAGAACGCAACATCATGAAGCAGCACACCGAAATCGGTTACCGCATCTTGTCGGGGTCGAGCTCCGAAGTGCTGAGCATCGCCGCAAGCATCGCCCTCACGCACCACGAGCGCTTTGACGGAAAGGGGTACCCGAGGAGGTTGAGCGGCGAGTCGATCCCAATCGAGGGTCGCATCCTTGCGGTGGCCGACGTGTTCGACGGTCTGACGTCGCGCCGTTCCTACAAGGACCCGGTGCCCATGGATCAGGCCATGGCCGTCATGCGGGCCGAGGCCGACCGTCAGCTCGATGGAGACCTCGTCGACCTCTTTCTCGAGTCGATGGACTACATCAAGCCGATCCGAGAGCGTTACGCCGACCGCTAGCCCGCCGTACCATGTCGGTATGAAAGTCGTGCTTGGTTCGGACGAGGCTACCGACCTCACGCGGGCTGTTGCCGAAGACCTCGGAAAGCGCGGACACGAGGTCAAGCTGGTCGGTCCGCCTGCGGGTGACGACCTCGAGTGGGCGGAGGTTGGGCGCACGGTGGGAGAGGTCGTGGCGGCAGGCGACGCCGATACCGGTGTTTTGTTCTGCTGGACGGGGACCGGAGCGTCCATCGCGGCCAACAAGGTCGCCGGAGTGCGCGCCGCGCTCTGCACCGATGCAGCGACAGCAGCGGGCGCTCGCAAGTGGAACGACGCGAACGTTCTCGTTATGAGTTTGCGTTTGACGAGCCCGGTCGTCTCATCGGAGATGCTCGACGCGTGGTTCGAATCAGAACCCGATCCATCCGAGGCCGACAACATCGCCCGACTCGAGTCCCATCCAGTGTCCGCAGGCGGCGCCTGAGAGGTTCTCTTGGATTACGACGCGAACACGGCTTTGGTCGTCGTCGACGTGCAAAACGACTTTGCGGATCCGAGAGGGAGCCTTTACGTGCCCGAGGGCGACGAGGTTGTCGACGTCGTCAACGACGAGATAGAGCGAGCTCGCGCCGCAGGCACGATGATCGTCTACACACAGGACTGGCACCCCGAGCGCACGCCGCACTTCGAGAGCGATGGCGGGATCTGGCCGGTGCACTGCGTGCAGGGGACATGGGGCGCGGACCTGCACCCCGATCTGAACGTGGTGGGCGACGTGATCAAGAAGGGGACCGGGGGCGAAGACGGTTACTCGGGCTTTACCGTGCGCGATCCGTCAAGCGGCGCAGAAGCGGATACCTCACTGGAGCAATCGCTGCGGGAGCGGGGGATCGAGAAGATCGTCGTCGCCGGTCTTGCAACCGATTACTGCGTGAAGGAGACCGCTCTCGACGGGATTGCAAGGGGATTCGACACGATCGTCTTGCGAGACGCAGTGCGCGCGGTTGACCTGAAGGCGGGCGACGGCGAGCGAGCTCTCGAGGCGATCGCGAGCGCCGGGGGCAGGATCGAAGGCGCAGCCCGTTAAGGTTTGTCCATGAGCTGGGTCACGGAGTCGAACGCGGCGTTGCTCACGGATCTTTACGAGCTCACGATGGCCGCGAGCTACGACGCGCACGACATGAACCAGCGGGCGACCTTCGACTTGTTCGTGCGGGATCTTCCCAAGCAACGGCGCTTCTTAGTGTCTTGTGGCCTCGAGCAGGCTCTTGATTATCTCGAGACCCTGCACTTCGACGAGGAGTCGATCTCGTACCTCGCGTCGCTCGGCGCCTTCTCCGACGAGTTCCTGTCGCGCCTCGAAAACTTCCGATTCTCGGGCGACGTCTGGGCCATACCCGAGGGCGAGATCACGTTCGCCAAGGAGCCACTGTTGCGCGTGACCGCGCCGTTGATCGAGGCTCAGATCGTCGAAACCTTCCTGCTCAACTGCATCACTTTCCAGACGATGGTCGCGTCCAAAGCGGCGCGCGTTGCGATCGCCGCGGCCGACAAGAAGTTCGTCGACTTCTCGCCTCGCCGGGACCACGGAGCGGATGCCGCACTGAAGGCGGCGCGCGCCGCGTACATAGCGGGGGCCGCGGCGACCTCGAACGTGTTGGCCGGGAAGACTTACGGAATCCCAATTAGCGGGACGATGGCGCACTCCTACGTGATGGTCTTCGACGAGGAGATCGACGCCTTCCGCGCCTATGTCAAAGACTTCCCCGATCGGGCGGTATTGCTCGTCGACACGTTCGATGTCGAGGAGGGAACCAGGAGAGCTGCGGAGGTCTTTAAAGAGCTCGATCGACGCGGCAACAAAGATCGCGGCGTGCGCATCGACTCGGGCGACCTCGCATCGCTCGCTCACTCCGTGCGAAAGATCCTCGACGAGGCGGGCCTCGAGGAAGTGAAGATCATGTTCTCGGGCGATCTCGACGAGAAGCGGGTCAAGGCGTTCCTGGACGACGACGTTCCCGTCGACGCGTTCGGCGTCGGGACGCAACTCGGCACCAGCGGCGACGCGCCCTTCCTCGGAACCGTTTACAAGCTCGTTGCCGATGCCAACGGTCCGAAGATCAAGCTGTCGACCGGGAAGGCGACGCTGCCCGGATGCAAGCAGGTCTACCGGTTCGAGCGGGACGGCGTATTCGACTACGACCTGATCGCGGCGGAAGGTGAAGTCGTCGAGGGAGGTCGCCCGTTGCTCAAGAAGGTAATGGCGAAGGGGGCGCGGGTGGACCGACCCGAGTCGTTGGACACGCTGCGGGGACGCTGCACGCGCGGCATCGCCCACTTGCCGGAACGGTTGCGCTCCCTGGAGGACGGCCCGGGACACTATCGAGTGGAGCTATCGCCCGAGCTGCAGAGACTCCTGGAGAAGATCGAGGCACAGGCGCGCTGATGTTCTTCGAGCAATTCGTCCTCGAGAGCCTTGGGCACGCCTCGTACATCGTGGGCGACGAGAAGACGGGCCACGCTTTGGTCCTCGATCCGCGCCGCGACGTCGATGTCTACTTCGACTACGCGCGATCTAAAGGGCTGCGCCTGCAACACGCAATCGACACGCACGGCCACAACGATTATCTGTCGGGATTGCAGGAGATCGTTGCTCGCCAGCGCGTCGAGGTCCTCGGTTACGTTGACGCCGACCTCGGTTACGACCACCGCGCGGTGAAGGACGGTGAGGTCGTCGAGATGGGCGACGTTCGCTTCGAGGTCGTCCACACCCCCGGGCACACGCCCGAGCACGTCAGCTTGCTCGTGTACGACGACGTGAGCGCGAAGGAGCCGGCGCTGATGCTCTCCGGGGGAGCTTTGCTCGTCGGCGATCTCGCGCGCCCCGACCTGCTCGGTGGGGAAGAGGGGGCGAAGGAGGCCGCGACGGAGTTCTGTCACACGATCCAGGAGAAGATCTTGTGGCAGCTCTCCGATCACGTCGAGGTCTTCCCGACTCACGTGTCCGGCTCTCTGTGCGGCGGCAACATCGGGAGCCGGCTGTCGACGACGCTCGGCTACGAGCGCAAGACGAACGCGATCCTTGCGCGCGTGTCGTCCTCGGAGGAGTTCGTCGAGGAATGCATCAGGCTCGACAACCTCCCGGCCGTTCCCCCCTACTGGCGCCGGATGCGCGCGCAGAACCTCGCCGGACCCGACGTCCTCGGAGTGCTCGGTGAACCTCCCGCGCTTCAACCCGACGAAGTCGAGGATCTCCAGGAGCGGGGCGCGATCGTGCTCGATGCTCGCTCACCCGAGGGATTCAGCGGCGCGCACGTGCCGCGTTCGATCAACGTGGGGCTGGGTTCCTCTTTTCCTACCTGGGCCGGAACCGTTCTAGCCGAGGGCGCGGAGGTCGTGCTAGTGCTCGAGGACCCATCGGACCTCTGGGTCGCCACGTGGGAGTTGCTTCGCATCGGATACAACGCCCCCGTCGGATGGTTGGCTGGAGGGATCGCGTCGTGGCGAGCGTCCGGCCGCCGGGTGGCGACGCTTCCCTTGATCGACGTACATCAGCTCTACAGGGGCGTGGAGAAGTCGGCGCTGAACGTGCTCGACGTCAGGCAGCCCGCGGAATGGGCGGGGGGTCACATAAGGGGGGCGGAATTCATCACCGGGGCCGATCTTCCGGAGCGAGTGGACGACGTGCCGTCGGACAAGCCCGTGGCGGTTGTGTGCGGGAGCGGGTATCGGTCGTCGGTCATGGCCAGTTTGCTGGCAAGCGCAGGACGCGAGCGCGTCTTCAGCGTCATCGGCGGGATGAGCGCCTGGAGGGCCTCCGGCTACGAGACGGTCACGGAGTAAGTCCGAGCCTCGTTGCCCCTCGCCCGTTCCACGCTCCGAAAATGGACGCGCTCGAACAAATGTGGCGAGTCGTCGCACTTCCGACAAACGGTTAGTTCCGGTGATCCCCCTGGTGGGTCACGGCGCCTTGTGCTCCCATACGCGCCGAAACGTCATGTCGTTGGAAAGGAGCAAGAGTGTCTTCACCTGAGCGTTCGAGATCGAGCCGCCTTTGGGCACTGGGCGCCGCTTTGTTCGCCGCGGGCCTGTTGGTGCCGACCGGTGTCAACGCCGCCGTCGACGCTTTTCGTCTGCAAGACGCCGACAGCAGCAACAAGGCTCAAGTAGACGGCGGCAAGCTGAGCGTCGGCGACGGACGAGGAAAACTGACGGTCGACGGAGATGTCGGATCTACCGACTCGCGGCTGCTCGATGCGGGCGACTGCGATGAGACGGACAACGGCGAGCTAGAGAACGAGTCGAGCCTTCCGGAGGGCACCACCGTCACCAGCATCGTTCTGACAAACGACGCGGCCGGAGCCGGGCGTAACACTCTCTTCGTGCGGCAGGCCTCCGTTCCCGGTTTCGATCTGAACCAGCCCGCGTCGGGCAGGTTCATGGCGTTGCAGACCGGCTACACGCAGGGGTATGCGGACTTCAACGAGCAGGTTGAATGGAGCGACGGGATCAGGCTCACGGAGGCCTGGCATTTCTATTGCACCGGCGTGCTCGGCTCGGCTCAGGGCGACGCGCTCTGGAGCGTCTACGGCGACACGAACTCCTAGGAACGTCGCGTTCATCGCTTCCGCTCGCGCTGGGCGTCGCTTGGTGGCGCGCCTAGAAGCCGACGGCCTCCGCACTCTGGCGGTGCTCCCCCTCCGGGTTTCGCAGGTTTGGGTCGTCCTATGGCGGGCACTATTGGGAGGTCGAGTTGAGGGTCAGCCCGGCGGGTGACTCTCCTTGAGATACCTCGCCTGTGGCTGCCACGAGGGTGTCGAGTACATGGCGCCGAAGGAGGGATTGCTCATGGCCGCAAGCACCGAGGATCTTCAGAAGGACCTTCAGGAGCTTCGCAAGGAATTCGAGGTTCAGGCCGCAACTCAGGGCGGCGCCCAGGCAACGCAGGCTGCGACTCAGGCCGGCGCCCAGGCTACCCAGACCGCCGCTCAAGCGGGCCAGATGTCGACGTTTGCGGCCGCCCAAGCGGGTACGTGGTCGACGATCGCCGCGGGTTGGGTCGCCATGGTAGTTGGGATCTTCCTCGGACTGGCGATAGCAAACTCACGCCGCTAAGCCCCACCGCTTGTAAAAACGGCCCCGGGAAACCGGGGCCGTTTTGTCGTTAGGGGAGGAGGGAGACGCGTCTGGCCCCCACGGTGGGAGCCCGTCGCTCGGGACTGAACTCCGGACTCATCCGACCGCCCTAGGAACAGCCGGAAGCTCCACCTACAAGATCATCCCCGCCGAACTTGGTTCGAACCCCTGTCGACGAAGCCATCACCGTTTGTGCAATGAGAACGGTGCGGCTAGTGCTGCTCGGCCTTCTCCACCAGGCGCTGGGCGATGTCGCGCAGCTTGATGTTGGCGTTCTGTGAGGCCTTCCGGAGGATAGTGAAGGCTTCGTCTGCGCCGACCTTTTGCGTCGCCATCAAGATCCCGACCGCCTGACCGATCATCTGGCGCGTCTTCATTCCCTCTTCCAGTTGAGCGATAACCGATTGGTCTTCTTTGTGACCCAGGGCGTCGCCCAAGGCTATGGCTGCCTGCGCGGCGAAGATCGTGCCGGTCCCGACGTCCTCGGGAGAAAAGGCATCTTTCTTCTGGGAGACGAAGTTCAGCGCACCCGTCGCGTCGTCCGATAGGCGGAGGACGAAGCTCAGCATCGAGTTGATCTCCGTCTCGTCGCTGACCTTCCGCGAGAATTTCGGCCAAGTCTCGTCTTTCGCCATGTCGGCGATTCGGAATGTTTGGTGGTCCTCCACGGACGAAAGGCAGGGGCCTTCACCGCATTCCCTCTGAAAGTCATCGAGCTTGCGGCCCACGTCGCCCGTCGTGGCGACGGTGTGGAAGTCCGCTCCGTTCTTCGCGGCAAGGCTGATCGTGCATTCGTCGGCGCTGCCCACGGCATGGGCGGCTAGTTTCGCCATTTCACCCATCGTCTCGTCAAACTCGAGGTCCTCGCCGACGAGCTTGGTGAGCGCGTCGGCGCTCTCCAGGAGCTCTCTTGGATAGTGAGTGGGTTCGTTCATCGTCCTGGTCTCCTCGAGCAAGCTCGGCCTTTCGTCCTCGTCGTGCCCCCGGCAGGATTCGAACCTGCGCACCTCGCTCCGGAGGCGAGTGCTCTATCCCCTGAGCTACGGGGGCAACGCACCTAGCGTAGCCGTCGGACACGCCTCCGGGCGGTCCCGTTCGACCTCCTTCTTTGCTACCGATCCATCGCTGAGCGCGCGATTCCGCGCAAAGAAGGCGTTCCAGGCGGCAGTTAGCATCCAGCTATGCCCGCTGCGAAACGCGTGCTCGTGTGCGACGACGATCCGGTCATTCTCCGGCTGGTACAGGTCAATCTCGAGCTGGAGGGGTTCGAGGTCCTTATGGCCGACAACGGCGAAAAGGCCGTCGAGGTGGCGACGCAAGAGCACCCCGCACTCGTGATCCTCGACATCATGATGCCGCGCCTCGATGGCTACCAGACGTGTGAGCGTCTCAAGGCTCAGGACGAGACCAAAGAAATCCCCGTCGTCTTCCTGTCCGCCAAGGCCCAGCAGTCGGACATCGAGCGAGGCCGCGCGTACGGAGTGGCGGAATATCTGACGAAGCCATTCGATCCGAACGACCTGGTCGACGTAGTCAAGCGCCTGCTTTCCTGACCTACAACTAATCTGGTGCGGTGATCACCGACCACCTCCGCGACCTCGTCCAGACGGCCCTCGACCGCGCGCTCGAGGGATTGGGTGACTGCGACGTCCCGGAGGTCAGGTTCGAGCGTCCCAAGAGGCGCGAGCACGGCGACTGGTCGACGAACGTGGCGCTCGCGGTGGGTCGTGGGAATCCAAGGACGTTCGCCCAAGAGCTCCTTGACCTCCTGCCGGCCTCGGATCTCGTTGCGGAGGCCGAGGTTGCCGGACCCGGGTTCATCAACTTTCGCCTCGCCCCGAAGTGGCTGCACGACGTCGTCCGACGCGCCGCCGATCCTGCTGGGCGCTTCGGCCGGAGCGATCTGGGCAACGGCGCGAAGGTCAACCTGGAATACGTGTCCGCCAATCCGACGGGGCCCATCAACGTCGTCAGCGGTCGTCACGCGGCATACGGGGATGCCGTGGCCAACCTTCTTTCTGCAACCGGGCACGAGATCGTGCGCGAGTTCTACGTCAACGACACCGGGCGTCAAGCGGCCTTGTTCGGCGCCTCCGTTGCCGCGCGCTACCTGCAGGCGCTCGGTCTCGAAGCGGACGTGCCGGAAGACGGCTACCAAGGTGAATACCTCAAGGACCTCGCGCAGGACCTCGTTGCAGAGGTCGGTGACGGATACGTCGACGCGCCTCCCGAGGAGCGGAATCCGGCTCTGGGCCGTCTCGGCCTAGAGCGAATGCTCGCGGACATGCAGCGGGACCTTTCGGCCTTCGGCACGAAGTTCGACGTCTGGTTCCGCGAGTCGCAGCTGCACGAATCCGGCGCGCTCGAGTGGGCTCTAGCCGACCTCAAGCAGCTGGGTCACACCGAAGAACGAGACGGCGCCCTGTGGTTCCTCGCCTCGCAGTTCGGTGACGACAAGGATCGCGTCATCATCCGATCCACCGGCGACCCGACCTATCTCGCATCCGACATCCCGTATCTCATCAACAAGTTCGAACGAGGCTTCGAACGCCTCATTTACATATGGGGAGCCGATCACCACGGAACCGTGGCGCGTTTGATTGCGGTCGCCCAAGCGCTCGGTTTCGACCGCGACCGCGTCGAGGTGCGCCTAGTTCAGATCGTGACGCTGTCAAGCGGCGGGACCTCCCTCAAAGCGTCGAAGCGTCAGGGCATCCTCGTTCCCCTCGCCGCGCTGGTCGACGAGGTCGGCGCGGACGCGGCGCGTTACATGTTCCTGACCAGGTCGATCGACGCGCCACTGGACTTTGACATCGAGCTCGCGAAGGAGCAGGCACCTGAGAACCCCGTCTACTACGTGCAGTACGCCCACGCTCGCATCAGTTCGATCCTCCAAAGAGCGAAGGACGAGGATGTGAGGTGGGAGCCGCGCGGATCCGACCTCTCCCGACTCGTTCACCCGGCAGAGGACGAGTTGATGCGCAAGCTTGCTTCTTACGAGGAGGTCATCCCGCAGGCCGCCGAAGCACGCGCGCCCCAGAAGGTCACCCGCTACATCGAAGAGCTTGCGTCGGTCTTCAGCGCCTTTTACCGGGATTGCAAGGTCGTGTCCGAGGACGCGGAGCTGACACGCGCGCGCCTGACGCTTTGTCTCGGGACCCGCTCGGTCATTGCCGATGGGCTCGGCTTGCTCGGCGTGTCCGCGCCCGAGCGGATGTGACGTTGGAGTACACGCAGGTCGACGTCTTCGCCGAAGCGCCCTATAGCGGCAACCCGCTTGCGGTGTTCCCCGATGCCGGCGACCTGGACCCTCGTCAGATGCAGGCGATCGCGAGCGAGCTGAACCTATCGGAGACGTCATTCGTGATCTCGGCGCAGCGGGAGAGATACGAGATGCGGATCTTCACTCCCACGAACGAGCTTCCGTTTGCAGGACATCCCACGCTCGGGACCGCGTGGACGTTGCGGGACAAGGGCATCGTCACCGGCGATGTTCTGGTTCAGCGCACCGCCGCGGGCGAAACCACGATATCCACCGACGGAGACGTCTTGTGGCTCGAGCGATCGGGGACATCCGAAGGCGACCTCGAAGACGTCGACCGCACTGCTACGAGCGATATAGCCAAGGGTCTTGGAATCGACGAGCGCGGCATCGGCTTGGAAGCACGCGAGCTAGGCCGTGCGGGACGACTGCGCCCGGCCTTCGCCGATGGCGGGCTGCGCCAGCTCATCGTCCCCGTCGCTGATGTGGATACCTTGCGCCGCTGTGTGCCACCGGTCACCATGAGAACGGACGATCTCGGCGCGTACTGCTTCACCGCCGCGGGAGCGGGACAGATCAAGGCGCGCGGGTTGTGGCCGAAGATAGGGATCCCCGAGGACCCCGCCACCGGGTCGGGCGCCGTCAACCTCGGCCTCTACCTGGCCGATCGCATCGGTGACATCGACGCGGAGATCACGCAGGGCGAGCAGATCGGAAGACCTTCCCGCATGCTCTTGCGCGCCCGCAAGGGGAACGTGCGTCTTGGCGGACGATGCGTACGCGTCGCCGAGTCACGGCTGGTCTCGCTCCCGTAGCGCGCCCTCAATGGCTCGCTTTAGCCTAGTTCTCATGGACAAAGTCCTCCCCGATAGCGCCGAGGTCGAGAACGGACGCCTGAAGATCGGCGGCTGTGACACCGTCGACCTCGCTGAGCGTTACCGAACGCCGCTTGTCGTGTTCGATCGCGCGACGTTCGAGAACCGAGCGCGGGCGTTTTCGTCGGTTCTCCCGCCCGAGCGAGTCGCCTATGCGGGCAAGGCTTTCATGTGCATAGCCGTGTGTCAGCTCGCCGATCGACTCGGACTGGGACT